>JBILWD010000390.1:0-3157 GCA_044370095.1 Opitutaceae bacterium
GCAGCGCGACCGGCAGGTGGTACGCGGTCGCACCTGGGTGCGCACGCTCCCACCGCCAGATCGCCGCCTGGCCCGCGCCGAGGGGCCAGTCCGCCGCACCTGCCGCCCCCGCGAGTTCCGGCTCCGCTGCGGCCGGCGTGGCGCGGAGCCGCTCCGCCAGCTCACCCACCGTGCGTGCCTCGACCAACGCGCTCACCGGCAACCGGCGCCCGGTGGCCCGCGCCACCTGGTCCGCCGCCCGCAGGAGTTGCAGCGAGGAAAAGCCCAGCGCTCGCACCTCCAGCCCCGCGGTGATGGCTTCTACGGCCCGCCCCGCGAGCCGCGCCAGCACCCGCCGGAGCACGTCGCCCGGCTCCGCTCCACCCCGCACCGCAGGCGCCGGGGCCACGGCGCCCTTGGTTGGCGGGAACACGCGGTCACGGGCAAACGGATACCGGGGCAGCGGCCACGCGCGCGGGCGCCCCGCGGGGTACAACAGGCGCCAGTCGATCGCGACCCCGTGCCGCCAGAGACGCACCAACTTGTCCAAAGCCCCCCGCGCCAGCGCACCGGCCACGAACTGCCGTCCCTCCGGCCCCTCGACCAGCAAGGCAATGCCCTCGTCGATCGCCTCCGCGGATCCCGCCAGCAGACCCGGCCGGGCTCGCCCGGCGAGAAAGTCCCCCAACGCCGCCCGCACCTCCGCGAGACTCCCGGCGACCAGCGCCAGCCGGTCCGGCAGCGCCGCCCGGTCGAGCTGCAGGGTCGCCGCAATCCGCGGGAACTCCGCCTCCGCCACACCCTCCAGCGCCGCCCGCAACTCCTCGGCCGCCACCCGCAACCGCTCCGGTCCGCGCGCCGAGAGTAGGATCGCCTGCGGGCCGACGAGGGCCACCGGGGCCGCCGCCCGCGCCGGCGCCTCTTCGAGGATCAGATAGCCGTTACCGCCCAGCCCGTTCTGGCCGTTGATCGCCGCCCGCCGGGGCCGTCCCGCCACTCCCGGCCACGGCGTCTCCGCCGCCACGAGCCGGAACGGACCCTCACCCAAACGGAGCGCCGGGTTCACCGCCCCCAAGTTCGCGATCGGCGCGAGCCGACCGTGCCGCAGGCTCAGCAAGACCTTCACCAACCCCGCCAGCCCCGCGGCCGCCATCGCGTGGCCCACGTTGGGCTTGAGGGTCCCCACCGCCACCGGCGCCCCACCCCGGCTGTCCGCCAACGCCAGCAACTCCACCTCGTCGCCCAGCGTCGTCGCCGGACTGTGCACCTCCAAGTAATCGAGCTCCGCCGGCGCAATTCCGGCCGCCGCGTGGACCCGGCGTTGCAGAGCGGACTGCCCCGCGGAGTGCGGCGCCAACAGACCGTTCTTGGCTCCGTCTTGACCCGTCCCCCACGCCCGGATCACCCCGTGGATCTCGTCGCCATCGCGGCGCGCGTCCTCCAGGCGCTTCAACACCACCGCCACCACCGCCTCGCCGAGCACCCACCCATCCGCGTCCGGCGCAAACGGCCGGCAGCGGCCCGTCGGCGACAGAAATCCCAACCCCGCGATCGCCGGCCGGTGATCGTCGCCTGCGTTGAGGTGCACCGCACCCACCAGCGCGACCTCGAGGGCGCCCGACGCCAGGGCACCGCACGCCAGCTCCAACGCGGTGAAGGAGGAGAGGCACGCCGTGTCCACCGCGAGGGCGGGCCCACGCCAATTGAGGAGATACGCGAGCCGGGCCGGCAGCGCCGCGGATTGGTGCCCCGCGTAAACGTCCGGATCCCCCGGCGGGTATCGCCGCGCGTGGTCGGAGGTCCCGACCCCGACATAAATGCCCGCCCGGTCGCGCGTCCGCCCATCGGGCACCTGCCCCGCGTGCTCCAACGCCCGCCAGGCCTCCATCAATAGGAGGCGGTGCTGCGGACACATCCGCGCCGCCTCGTCGGCCGTGAGCCCGAAGAACGCCGCGTCAAACTCGTCCACCCCCTCCACGCACCCGGCCCAACGCTCCGCCCCCACCCCGGCCGAGCCGCGCTCCGCGGGCCACGCACCCAGCGCGCTCCGGCCCTCCCGCAACAAGGCCCAAAACTCCTCCACGGTCCGCGCCCCGGGAAAGCGCCCCGCATAACCCACCACCGCCACCGGCACGAAACCACCGGGAGCAGCCGTGGGCTGCGCCGCGACCGGGTGCGCAACCGGAGCCGTGAGAGCCGGCGGAGCCGGACGCGGGATGAGATCGAGGCGCGGGGCGGGCGGGCGGTCCGGCGCGAGGAACCCACTCACCGGCGTGGCCACGGGCGACGCCGCCGCTGCGGGCGGTCGCCCGCCCTGCTCCTCCAGCCACGCCGCCAAGCGCCGCGGAGTCACCTGGTCGTAAAGCAAGGCGGTGGGCAGCGGCCGGCCGAGGCGGGCCTGCAGCTTGCGGGTGAATTCCACCGCCAAAATCGAATCCAACCCCAGGGCCGTGAAAGCGGTGTCGGGCACGACCCGCGCGGGATCCACCAACAGGGCGTCCGCAAGGAGCTCCAGCACCAGCGGTAGAACCGCCGCCCCGCCGGCCACCGCCGGGCCGACGCCCTTCTCCGCTGGAACTGCATCCTGCACGGGCCCACGCACGGGCGGGGGCGCGGGGCCGGCTGCTCCTCCCGCAGGCACCAGGAAATCCGTGAGCTCCGCCACCGCACCAAAATCGTACAGGCGGGCAGCAGGCAGGGAAACGCCGAACTCCTGCCCCAGCGCTTTGGCCAGCTCCACCGCCAAAATCGAGTCCATCCCCAGCGCCGGTAACCGCGCCTCGTCCGTCACCCGCTCCTCGGGCACAAAGAGCACCCGCGCGACCACCGCCCGCACGCGTTGCCGGACCTGCGTCGGTGGCCGGGTCCCTGGGCGCTCTTCGGCCGAGCGCGCCGGCGCGGAGGGGCGCGGCGCGGGCGAGGCGACTACCGGCGAAACCGGTGGGTGCGAATCCCCCGCGACCACGCCCGCGGGCCGCAGGGTCAACCGGGGCGCCGCCGCGAAGCCAGAACGCACGGGCGCCGCTTCCTCCCCCACCCGCGAGGCAGCCAGATGCTGCGCCAAACCCTCGAGGGAGGAGAAGTCGTACAACCGCCCGGCGGAGAGCTCGACGCCGAACTCGCGCCCGACGGTCTTCGCGAACTCCACCGCCAGAATTGAATCCATCCCCAGGTCGGT
>JBILWD010000391.1:0-3156 GCA_044370095.1 Opitutaceae bacterium
GGCGGGGCCGTTCCGGCGGGCGCCGGCGGCGACGGGAACAGCGGGACGGGAGCGAAGGGGCATCGGGATGACGGGTGTCAGACAGCCCGATGTCCAAGATGCGACCGTGCGCAAGCGCGAACCCGCCCACACCTTGACGCCGGCCGCCGGCTCGACGACTTGTCCCTTTAAAATGGACGCCTCCGCCCTGCTCGCCCC
Organism: Opitutaceae bacterium; assembly: GCA_044370095.1. Taxonomy (GTDB): domain Bacteria; phylum Verrucomicrobiota; class Verrucomicrobiia; order Opitutales; family Opitutaceae; genus ER46. The sequence continues at coordinate 199 of JBILWD010000391.1, forward strand.
CGCCCACGCGGCCGCGACCCTCTTTATGGCCGGGCTGATCTGGTTCGTGCAGGTCGTGCATTACCCGCTTTTCCGCCGCCTCGGCCCGACCGACGCCGCCGGTTACGCCCAGGAGCACGCCCGGCGCACCGGCTGGGTCGTCGGGCCGGTGATGCTCGCGGAACTCGTCCTCGGCCTGACCCTCGCGGCGCGCGGCGGCCCGGCCGCCTGGGTGGCCTTGGCGCTGCTCGGCGTCATCTGGGCCTCGACCGCGTGGATCCAGGTGCCCCTGCACCGGCGGCTCGCCGTCGCTCCTGACCCCGCGGCCGTCGAACGCCTGGTCCGCACGAACTGGATCCGCACCGGCGCCTGGACCCTCCGCGCCCCACTCGCCCTCGCGCTGGCGGCCGGCTAGTCGCGCGGCGCGGCGTGAGGGCGGAGGTGGCGCGGTCGCGCCACAGCAAAACGCCCTAGCCGAGCGCGAGCGGGCCGGCAGAGCAGAAGTCGGCCTTGCCGAAGGTCGGAATCCGGTGGCCGAAACCGTGCGCCAGCGCCAGCAGCAGGCGGTTGTGCGGCACCTTGTCGAACTCCAGCGCCCGTCCCATCCGGAACCCAGCCCCACCGCCCAGCAACACGAACGGGATATTGTCCAAGGTGTGGCTGTTGCCCTTGCCCAGCTCGTTGGTCCACACGATCAGGGTGTGATCCAGCATCGAGCCGTCGGCGCCGGGCTCGGGCGTGGCCGCCAGCCGGTCGGCCAGGTAACGCACCTCGCCCGCGAACCACGTGTTGATCCGGATCAGCTTCTCCTGCGCCGCCGCGTCGGAATCGGGCTCGTGCGACAACGCGTGATGGCCGTCCGAGATAGACAACCAGTTCATCCGCGCGCTGCCGACCGATTTGGTGTACTGGAGCGTCGCGACGCGCGCCATATCGTTGACGAAGCAGTTCACCATCAAATCGATCTGCATCCGGCTCAGGCGCGGGACGTTGTCGTTCTGGTCCGCCACCCCAGCCTCTAGGCTCGGTGGGCCCGCCCGCAACGCGACGCCGTCGCCGGCGGCCGTCTCGCGCTCGAGGCGGCGCAGCAGGGTCTCGTGTTCCTCGAGCACGCGGCGGTCCTCGGGGCTGACCATCCGGCGGACCTTCGCGAGGTCCGCCTGCAGGGGGTCCAAAACGCTGCGCAGGTGCTCCCGGTCCCGCATCCCGCCGTAAAGCTTCTCGAACATCTGGTACGGGTCGGAAGTCGGTGCCACCGGCTGGCCCGGCCCCGCGTACGACATCCGGGTCCACGGATCGGCGCGGTCCTGCACGCCCACGCCAAACTCCAGGGAGCCGAAGCGGGTGCGGGTGTCGGCGCGGCTCTGGAGGAAGTTGCGGATCTCTTGGTCGATGGAGATTCCGCCCGCCCAGCCCGCAGGGATCGACTTACCCCCGCCCTGGATGTTGCCCGGCAGGAGCTCGGTGCCCGTGAGCAGACAGCTCATCCCGCGCATATGGCCGTCGCCGTCCCCCCGTACGCGATTCGAGATGCCGCGCAGCGTGAGGAGGCGGTCCCGGTGCGGCGCGAGCGGTTCGAGGATGCGCTTGAGCCCGAAGTCGGTCCCGGGGCGGTCCGGCCAAAATTCCGTGGGAATCGTCCCGTTGGGCGAAAAGACGATGACCAGCCGCTGGCGCGGGCGCGCGGGCGCCGCGAGGCCGAGGCTCGGCAGGCCGTGGATGAGGGGCAACAACGCGGCGGGGAGACCGGCGCGGCGGAGGAAAGAGCGGCGGAGAATGGGGTTCATTGGGCGGCGGAGGGCGGGGGTTCCAGGCCGTGGAGGGCGGCGAGCGTCGCGATGCTCACCATCAGTTGACGGAGATCGTGGCCGGAAGCGACCCAGGAATCGCGCAGGCTCGCCAGGACGCCCGGGCCGTGGGCGATCGCCGGCTGCTTCACGAGGTGATGGAAGAGCTGCTCAATGAACGCCTCCAGCGAGGCCGGGTGCGCCAACGCGAACTCGGCCACGTCGCGCGCGCCCGCGAACCGCACCGCCCGGCCATCGTCCGCCACGTAGTCGCTCGCCGCGTCCACCGGCCGCCCCTCCTCCTCCCGGCGGAAGCGGCCGGTGGCGTCGTACCATTCCAGGCTGAACCCAAGCGGGTTGATGACCGCGTGACAGCCCTGGCAGTTCTCGGCCCGCGTCAGCTTCTCCACCTTCTCCCGCATCGACATCCCGGGCGCGAACTCGGCGTCGTTGAAGGCCACCGCCACCTGCGGCGAACGGAGCGAGCGGCCGACGATCCCGCGGGTCAGGAAGACCCCACGCAGGATCGGCGAGGTCGACCGTGGGTGAGACAGGGCCGCGAGCAGGTAAGGGTGCGTGAGCACGCCGCTGCGCTCGCCGGACGGTGCCGCGACCCGCGCAAAGCCGTCGCCGGGGGGCACCGGCCAGCCATAGTAACCGGCGACGCGGGCGTTGGCGAACACGTGGCCGGAACGGAGGAGCTCGCGGAAATCGCCCGAGCCATCCCACGCGATATCATCGAGGAAGAGCCGCAGCGAGGTGCGGAGATCCTCGGCCAACTCCGGCGTGAAGCCGGGGAATTGCGCGGGGTCGGGCGGGAGGCTCTCCACGAAGCGCAACTGCAGCCAATGCTCGAAGAACCCGCGCAGCTTTGCCCGCGCGCGCGGGTCGCCCAGCATCCGGGTCGCCTGCGCCGCGACCTGCTCCCGCGTCGCGAGGCCGCCGCCGGCCGCCGCTGCCGCGAGGGCCGCGTCGGGCACCGAATCCCAGAGGCTGAGCGCGAGCCGCGCCGCCACTCGCGACCCGGGCGCCTCCGGGGCGGGCAGGTCGGGGTACAGGAAACGCGGCGACTTGAGGGCGAACAGCACCACGCGCCGCAGCGCGGTCTCCGCATCTGGGGCACCGCGGAAAACCGCCGCGACGTGCGCCTCGCGCTCCTCCGCGGCGAGGGGACGGCGGAACGCTCCCGCCA
>JBILWD010000129.1:0-9745 GCA_044370095.1 Opitutaceae bacterium
CTTCGAGCCGGGCAGCACCTACGAGTTCCAGCGCGCGCTGCCCCTCGCGGGCTCGCGCTCCGAGGTCTTTTCAGGGCAGACGCGGAAGAAGGCCGTGACGTATGCGGGCTCGACCGGCTTCGAGCTGCCCTTCGCCGCCGGCGCGGGACGGTTCACGGTCGACGCCAGCTTCTCCCGGGCGACGACCTGGTACCCGATCCATGCGGATCTGACCGCGGATGTGACGGGCATCGGCTGGCAGGTGGACCGCCGGGGGCGGCCGTCCTGGTATCCGGCGTTCACCCAGACCGCCGGCCCGTCGATCTACGATCCGGCGAGCTACACCCCGCGCACCTACATCCGCCGCACCTACCGCGCACCCGCCGAGCGGTACGGCCTGCGCGCCGACCTGCGGCGCGACGTGGCGACCGTCGTGCCCGCCTACCTGAAGTTCGGCGTGCGCCTCGAGGAGGACCGCCGCGAGCAGGACACGGATTTGCAGAACTACACCTACGCCGGTCCGCGGGGCATCGGCCCGTTCCTCGGCGTGCAGTTCATGCAGGCCGCGGGAAATTACGGCCCTTACCCGTTCCTCCTCGCGCCCGGTTCGGGCGGCGAGCGCGACCTGGCGACGCGGCCGGACCTCTGGACGCAGACGGCCGCGGACGCCTACAACAGCGTGACCAGCACCCTCCAGGGCGACGCGCGGTTCCGGGAGCGGGTGGAGGCCGCGTACGGGATGGGCGGCTTCCGCGCGGGCTGGCTGCGGGTGGCGGGCGGCCTGCGCGTGGAGCGCACGGCCAACGAGGGCACCGCGTACCGGCGCAAGACCTCCGCGGCGGCGGGCACGACGTCCGTCCCCTCGTTGCCGCCGGCGCAGAACGCGGCGCGGGCCCTCGCGCAGTTCGCGGCGGGGCGGGAGACCTCGGGCGGGGACTACGTCAACGTCTTCCCCGGCGTGCACTTCACGGCCGAGCCGTGGCGGCGGCTGCAGTTCCGTGCCAGTTACCACGCCTCCATCACGCGGCCGCCGGTGGCGAGCCTGCTGCCGACCACGAACGTGAACGACGACACCCGCCTCATCACCGCGGGCAACCCGGACCTGCGGCCCTACACCGCCGACAACTTCGAGGTCGCGGTGCAGCGGTACTTCGAGCCGGTCGGTTTGCTGGAGGTCAGCGCCTTCCTGAAGGAGATCTCCAACTACACGCGCTCCTTTGACACCGTCGTGTCGGCGGGGGCGGACAACGGTTTCGAGGGGCAGTTCGCGGGCTACACCCTGCGGCAGACGCGCAACGTGGGCGCGGCGCGGATCCGCGGGATCGAGCTCGGCTGGCAGCAGCAGTTCACCTTCCTGCCGGGCCCGTGGCGCGGGCTGGGGGCCTTCGCCAACTTCACGTATACCCAGGCGGAGGGCAGCTTCGGCGGCACCACGTTTCAGCGCCGCCTCGCCAACCAGCGTCCGCGGGCGGGCAACGCGGGCCTGTCGTACGTCGGCTTTGGTGCGCAGGTGCGCCTGTTGGCCAACTGGAACGACCGCTACTACCGCAGCGGCGACGGCACCGCGGCCGTGTACAGTGATCCCCGGCTGTTCCTCGACCTCAAGGCGCAGTACCGCGTGCATCGCCGCGCGGAGCTCTACCTCGAGGTGATGAACCTCACGGACGAGTTCAATCAGACCTTCGTCCGCGAGGGTGGCCTCAAGTACAACAGCCAGAAGCAGGGCACCCTCTACGCCACCGGCGTGAAGCTGACCTTCTGAGCGGGGGTGGGGTGGGTTGTGGCCGCGGGCTCGGGCTGTGGCCGCGGCTGCAGCCGCGGATTCCGGTCGGGAGGGCAGGTGTTTTCGTCCCGCCGTCCGGGGATTGCATCCCCGGCTACATCGAGCCGAGGAGATTCTTTCGGGAAGACGTGTTGGCTCTGCCCAAGGCTAGGGTCGGGATGTGACCAGATCCCGGCGGGGGCCGGACTGGGCGGGCAAAAAAATGGGACCACCGGGATCGGTGGCCCCACGGACGGGCGGAGGCTTGAGCGGCCTCCGCCGGGGAGCGCGTTAGGCCGTGCGGCGCTGCCGGCGCCAGTGGCGCACCAGCACGCCACCCAGCAGCAGGCCCAGCGCGCCGGTGCTGCTGGAGTCCGGGACGGAGGAGCTGGGGCCCGAGCTCGGAGCGGTCGCGCCCGCGAGGATGGCCGTGTTGGCCGTCGTCTCATAGGCACCGGACAGGATATTCATATTGGTACCGTCCCAGGTCACCCCGAGCCAGCCATAGAAGTAATCCGTCGGGGCGCTTGCGGCGGAGAAGCGGAATCCGAGGTAGTTGCCAGACACGAAATTGGGTGACACCGCAGTTTGGTTTCCTTGAAGCTGAAAGTCGGAGTCGAGGTCGTAAAACAATGAGTAGTCGTCGGCATTTCCGATACGATAGGCGGTTCCGCTGGGTAGGGTGGGCAGGGTGGGGCCGATGCTGGCGTTAAGGGCAAAATTCGTCGGGGTCTTCGAGCTGCTGCTGTTGGCGAACTCGAGGGAGGAAATCGCGTATGCAGGAGCAGGACCGAAGGCATCTTGACCCTTGATGCCGATAGCGTCGCCCGAAATGTTATAGATTTCAATCGTGCCGGTATTGGCGCCCAGCCAGTTATTGATTGTCCTGTTGTTTCCGTACGGCCCAGCGAGGGTGTCATTCGTCGTCGTCAAGCCGTCTCCGCGCGTGTCGGTGATATTGATATTCACCACGGCGGCGTGGACGGCGGGGGAGAGCGCGGCCAGACCAGCCAGAAGGACGGTCAGCCGCAGTTTGCGGGGGGGGGAAGGTTCATTGGCGTGGTGGGTGAGTGATCTTACTGAGCACCTTTGTGGCCAACTGGGAGAAAAGGGACCTCGGGGCAATTGAAGTGCTGAATGGCAGCAGGTTGCATCATAAAGGAAGGCTCCTGCGATAAGCGTGAAGGCCTCCGGGAGTGTAAATGACCCCGCTGGAATGTCGGCATAACTGACACTCAGCGGGCTCGGGAGGTAGCCGCGGATTCCGGACGGGAGGGCAGGTGTTTTCGTCCCGCCGTCCGGGGATTGCATCCCCGGCTACATCGAGCCGAGGCGGTTCCTTCGGAAAGATGGCTCGGCTCTGCCCGCGGCTGGGGTCGGGAGGTGCCCGCGGCGGCGGCTACGTCACTTCCACCTGGTCGGCGGGGGCGGCGAGGACGAGGGCGTCGCCGTACGCCAGGCCCGGGACCAGCGGCAGCAGCAATTCGAGCACGTCCGGCGTCTGGAAGTGCTCCGGCTTGGTCTCGGGGTGCGGATGGTAGATCCAACCGGCCAAGGGCGGCTCGCCGGGACGCAGCAGGTGCACGTCGGCGAACGAGAAATCCTCCGCCGGCTCCACCGGGTGCCACCGCACGGCCCGGAAGGTGTGGCGCGGGGTGCGCAGCCGCCACGCCCGCGGCGCGATGCTCACGTTGATCGTGCCCGGGTGCAGGGCCGACAAATCGAGCCCGCGGGCCAGGAAGTGCGGGCGCTGCATCGCCACGGTGCCGCCCGGGAACCGCGGGTCCCCGTTGCGCCCCGAGGCGACGCCGTGGCCGCGCACGACGCGGGCGGAAAAGGTCGGCCAAGCGGAGGGGGGTATGGCGGGAGTCACGGTCCCGGGATGGCCGGGCGAGGGGAGCGCGTCCAGCCCGCGCCGGGCGTTTTTTTGTTAGCCAGCCCCGCGCGCGCCGCCCACGGTGGCGGCCGGCCCGCCCTCCCCGCGGCGCCGCGCCCCCTTCGCCGATGTCCCTCATCCTGTTCCTGGCCGTCTCCGCGGCCGTCCTCCTCCTCGCCTACCGCATCTACGGCCGGATCCTCGCGCGCTTCCTCCAGCTGGACGCGTCGGTGCAGACGCCGGCGCACCGCTATCGCGATGGTCTCGACCACGAGCCGGCGAGCCGCAACTGGCTCCTGCCCCAGCATTTCTCCGCGATCGCGGCGGCCGGGCCGATCGTGGGGCCGATTTTGGCGGCGACCTACTTCGGCTGGCTGCCCGCGTGGCTCTGGATCCTCTTCGGCGCGATCTTCATCGGGGGCGTACACGACCTGACGACCCTCGTCGCCTCGGTGCGCCACGACGCCAAGTCGATCGCCGAGGTGGTGCGCCGGTATATGAACCGGCGCTCGTACCTGCTGTTCCTCGCCTTCATCTGGATCTCCCTGGTCTACGTGATCATCGCGTTCGCGGACGTCACCGCGGGCACGTTCGTCCAGAAGGCGTCGACCGCCGACGCGGCCGCGCCCGGGCCGGCCGTGGCGACGTCCTCGATCCTTTACCTCATTCTGTCCGTCGTGATGGGCCTGTGCATGCGGAAGTTCGGCCTCGGGGAGGGCAAGGCGCAGCTGATCTTCCTGCCGCTGGTGGTGGTCGCGATTTTGGCGGGTCCGTACCTGCCCTTCGACCTCGGGGCCCTCACCGGCGCCAGCCGGCCGCAGGTGCTCTGGGACCACGTGCTGCTGGGCTACTGCTTCTTCGCCGCGCTCTCCCCGGTGTGGCTGCTGATGCAGCCCCGCGGCGCCCTCGGCGGCTACTTCCTCTACGTGATCGTGATCGTCGGCGTCCTCGGCACCGTTATCGGTGGCCTCTCGGGCCAGCTGACCATTGTGGCCCCGGCGATCTCGACCGCGCATCTGTTCGAGTTCAACGGCACGATCCCGCCGCTGATGCCGGTGCTGTTCATCACCATCGCCTGCGGGGCCTGCTCGGGCTTCCACTCGATCGTCGCCAGCGGCACGACCTCGAAGCAGCTCGACCGGGAAACCGACGCCAAGCCGGTCGCCTACGGCGGCATGCTCCTCGAGTCGTTCCTCGCGTGCATCAGCCTGGTGACGGTGATGATCCTCGCGAAACCCACCGGGCGCCCGGACCTGACCTACGCGGACGGCGTGGCGGTGTTTATGAACCAGGCGACCTTCGGCCTCGTGCCCGTCGAGCTGGCGCGCCAGTTCGGCCTGCTCTGCTTCGCAACCTTCGTGTTCGACACCCTCGACGCCTGCACGCGGCTCGCCCGCTATGTGCTGATGGAGCTCACCGGCTGGACAGGAAAGGCCGGGAAGGTGGCCGCGACCCTGCTGACCCTCGCGGGGCCCGCGGTCGTCGTCGCCCTGCCGCCCGCGATGGTGGGCGGACAGCCGATCCCGGTCTGGCGGGCCTTCTGGAACCTGTTCGGCACCTCTAACCAGCTCCTCGCGGCCCTCGCCTTGTTGGGGGTTACGGTGTGGCTCGGACGGCGCGGCCGCTCGGTTTGGTACACCCTCGGACCTACGCTCTTCATGCTGGCGATGACGATGTGGAGCTTGGTGATCACGGTGCAGGTGCACCTCGGCCGGCTAGCTGCGGGCACGGCCGTGACGGTGCACCACGTGGAGTTTGCCGTGGTGATGCTGCTCGCCGGGATGGCGCTGTGGCTGGTGGGGGAGGCGTTGCTGCTGGCGCGCACGCCGCGGCCGCCGGACGCCCTCGCTCCGCAGCCGGGCCCCGCCTGAGTCATAACGCGCTCTGGGTTTGCCACGGGCCGGCGCGCGGCGCTTCCTGTGGCGGTCCCCTTTTCGCCCTTGGCCTCGTCCCGCCGTCCCTCCCCCCGTTCCCTCCCCCGCTCCGGGCGCGCCGTGGTCGACCACGGGTTCGTCCCGGTGCGCGCTAAGCTCATCGAGGTCGCGGCCTTCCTCGACCGTGTTGAACGGTACGCGGTGGCGGATGACTTCCGCTGCGCGGCGCTCCGGCGGGCGGCGGCCCTGCTGGTGGACGGCCGGCCGGCGCGCGCCCGGCGGATCCTCGAACAGTTGAGCGACCCGACCACGCGGCCCGACGCCGTCTCCACCGGCAAGGCGGCCTTGGGCGCCTGGGCTGGCCAACCCTCTTCCGCGAAACGGAAGGCCTGACGACCATGCGCTACATCGAGCCCCACGGCCACATGGTGAGCCGGACGACGGACGACTATCAGGCGATGGTGACCGCCGGCTGCCAGGCCGTCTGCGAGCCCGCCTTCTGGGCCGGCTTTGACCGCGGTTCGGCGGCCGGCTTCCGCGACTACTTCCGACAGCTCACCGAGTACGAACCGGCGCGGGCGGCGAAATTCCTCCTGCCGCATTACAGCTGGCTCTGCCTCAACCCGAAGGAGTCCGAGGACCTCGGCCTCGCCCGCGAGGTGCTCGCCCTGATCCCGGAGTTCCTCGACCGCCCGAACGTCCTCGGCATCGGCGAGATCGGCCTAAACCGGAACACCCGTAACGAGCTCCGCATCCTCGAGGAACACGTCGACCTCGCCGTGCGCCACGACCAGCTGATCCTCGTCCACACGCCGCACCTGGAGGACAAGCTGAAGGGCACGCGCCTGATCCTCGACCTCCTGCGAGGGCACGCCGGCGTGCGCCCCGGCCGGGTGATCATCGACCACGTCGAGGAACACACGATCCAGCAGGTGCTCGACGCCGGGTTCTGGGCGGGCATCACGCTCTATCCGGATTCCAAGTCCTCCCCGCCGCGCGCGGTCGACATGCTGGAGATCTGCGGCCGCGAGCGCATCTGGCTCAACTCGGCGTGCGATTGGGGCGTGAGCGACCCGCTCGCCGTGCCGAAGACCGCGCTCGAGATGCGCCGGCGCGGGCACAACGAGGATTTCGTGGACGCCGTGCTGTTCCGGAATCCCGTCCGCTTCCTCTCCCAGTGCCCGAAGTTCACCGTGCGGGCGGAGTCGGCGGGCTGAACGGACCTGCGCCGCGATGCGACTGCCGCAGGGCCACCACCTCGCGTACTGCACCAACGTCCACCGTGGGGAGACGTGGGCCGAGACCTTTGCCGCGCTCGAGACGCACGTCCTGCCGCTGCGGCGCCGCGTGGCGCCCGGGCAGCCCTACGCGATCGGCCTGCGGCTGGGCGCGCGCGCCGCGGCGGAGTTGGCGGCCCCCGCGGAGCTCGCGACGTTCCGCCGCTGGCTCGACGTGCACGACTGCTACGTTTTCACGATCAACGGCTTTCCCTACGGCAGCTTCCACGGGACGCGCGTCAAGGAGCAGGTCTACGCGCCCGACTGGGCGACGCCGGAGCGGCTGGCGTACACCCAGGGGCTGTTCACCCTCCTTGCGGACCTCCTGCCTCCAGGCGTGGACGGGAGCGTCAGCACCGTGCCGGCGTCCTTCAAGGGGTTCATCGCCGCGGATCCGGCGCGCCGGCCGGCGCTCTTCCGGCAGTTGACCGCGTGCGCCCGGTTCCTCGCGGACCTCGCGGCGCGCACCGGCCGCGACCTGCATCTCGGCTTGGAGCCCGAGCCGCTCTGCCTGCTGGAGACGACGGAGGAGACGGTGGCGTTTTTTGCGGAGTGGCGGGAACGGGAGCCGGCGGTCGACCGCGAGGGCCTGTGCCGTTTCGTGGGGGTGAACTACGATTGCTGCCACCTCGCGGTGGAATTCGAGGAGCCGGCGGCGGCGTTGCAACGGTTGCGGGCGGCGGGCCTGCGCCTGAGCAAGCTGCACCTGAGTTCCGCCCTGCGCGTGCCGGCGACCCCGGCGGGGCGCGCGGCCTTCGCCCCCTTCGCGGAGCCGGTCTACCTGCACCAGGTGGTCGTCGGCCGCCCGGAGGACGGCACGGTGCGGCGGCGTTACGTCGATTTGCCCGACGCCCTCGCGGACACGCGCTCGCCGGAGCCGGGCGAGGAGTGGCGGGTGCACTTCCACGTGCCCCTGCACGCGGCGCCGGGCGCGCCCTTCGCGGACACGCGCGATCACCTGCTGGGCGCGCTCGATTGGCTGCGGGCGCACCCGGACGCGTGCACCCACCTCGAGATGGAGACTTACACGTGGGAGGTGCTGCCGCCCGCGCTGCGGCTGCCCTTGGGCGAGCAACTGGCGCGCGAATACGCGTGGACCCTGGGCGCGCTGGCGGAGCGGGGCTTGGCCCGGCCGGGCGCCGGCGCGGCACTCTGGGGGGAGGGTCGGTGAGCGGGGCGGCCCCGGGGCGGCTCCGCGTGGCGCTCGACCTGGCGCGCGCGGGTAACTTCCCCTCGGTGGCCAGCAATGTCCTCGCCGCCCTCGTGCTTTCGGCCGGTGGGGCGTGGCCTGCGCCCCGGGAGTTCGCGCTGGCGTTGCTGGCCGGCCTGCTCGCCTACGCTGGCGGGGCGACCCTCAACGACGTGGCCGATGCCGCCTTTGACGCCCGCCATCGCCCGGGGCGGGCCATCCCCCGCGGGGCCTTGTCGCGGGGCGCGGCGGCGGCCCTCGGCGCGGCGGAATTGCTCGCGGGCCTCGGCTTGCTGCTCGCCCTCGGCGCCGCGGGGTTCGCGGTGGCCGGCTTGGGCGCGGTGATCCTGGCGTACAATTGGCTCCACAAGCGCTGGGCGGGCTCCGTCGTGCTGATGGCCGGCTGTCGCGTGCTGCTGGCGCTCGCGGTGGCGACGCTGCCCGGCCATGCGCCAGGGCCGCTGCTGCTGGGCTGGGTGGTTGCGTTGGGCGGGTACATCGTCGGCCTGAGTCTCCTGGCCCGCCGCGAGTATGTTCCGGGGGCCCCGGCGGCGCGGCTCGGTGCCTGGGTGGGTCGGCTGCTGGCGTTCATCCCGTTCGTCGATGCAGCGGCCCTCGTCGTGGCCGGCGCGTCGGGTGCCGCCCTGGCTTGCGCCGCCGCGGTCCCGCTCGGCCGCCTTGCGCAGCGGTATTTGGCGGCGAATTGAGTGGCGTCGTCCGCGTGGCGTGGCGCGCCGCGGATCGGGTTTGAGGGATCGATGTAGCCGGGGCGTGTCGCCCCGGAGCGGCGGGAACGAGATGCTTGCCCGCAACGCGGGGACGCCTGCGGGCCGGAGGCGGAAGGCGTTTCCGGCTGCGTGGACCGGGGCGACGCGCCCCAGCTACACCAAGCCCCCGATCCGCCGGTCCGTGTGCCTTGTCTGATGTAGCCGGGGCGCGCCGCCCCGGTCTGACACCCACCCCCCTTACGTCCCGTACAGCCGGTCCCCGAAGTCGCCGAGGCCCGGCAGGATGTACTTCCGCTCGTTCAGGCCCCGGTCCAGCGCCGCCGTGTGGATGCGGGTACCCGGGTGCGCGCGCTCCACCGCCGCCACACCCTCCGGCGCGCTCACGATCGAGAGCAGGCGCACGTCCGTGCCGCCGTGCGCCGTGACCACGTCCAGCGCCTGCACGGCCGAACCCCCGGTCGCCAGCATCGGATCCACCAAAAACACCGGCCGCCCCGCCAGCGGCGGCAGCTTGCAGTAATAACTCCGCGCCTCCGCGGTCTCGTGATCCCGCTCCAGCCCGAGGTAACCCACGCTCACGTCCGGAAACAGCTCGGTGAAGGGCGCCACCATCCCGAGGCCCGCGCGGAGGATCGGGATGATCACCAGCGGCTGGTGGCGCAGTACGCTTCCCGTCACCGGCTCGAGCGGCGTCTCGATGGCGCGTGGTTCCGTGGCCAGCTCCGCGGTCGCCTCGATCGCGAGGAGCAGACTCAGCTGGTGGGCGAGCGTGCGGAACGTCGCGGGTTTCGTCGTGCGGTCGCGCAGGTGGGTGACGAGGTGCGCGGCGAGGGGATGGTCAAGAATGTGGAGGGGCATCGGCGTCAGGGTTGTAGCTTAAGGGTATGGCGGGTCGGGCCCGGGAGCAACGGGCTGGGCTCGCCGCGTACCCACGCCGCGTGGCCAGCCTGGTAGTACGGTGACAGCGGGTGGCCGCTCTGGCCGCCGGGCACCTGCAGGATTCCCTCCGCCTCGCGGCCGGGCGCGACGACCAAGCGTTCGCTGGCGCCGTTGGCGGGCG
>JBILWD010000130.1:0-9725 GCA_044370095.1 Opitutaceae bacterium
CAGATCTATTCCCTGCCCGAGGACACCACCGTGTTCCCGGGACACGGGCCGCGCACGACCGTCGGGGCGGAGAAGGCGGGCAACCCTCATGTCGCCGCCTGATCCCGTCCACGAGGGGCTGATGCGCCGCGCGCTCGCGCTCGCGCGCGGCGTCTGGGGTGAGACCCAGCCGAACCCGATGGTCGGCGCGTTGCTGGTGGAGGACGGCGTGATCGTCGCTGAGGGGGCGACGGCGCCCGATGGGGGGCCGCACGCGGAACGGCGCGCGCTCGAGGCTTTGGGCCGGCCGCCGCGGCCGGGCGCGACCTTGTACGTGACTTTGGAGCCCTGCTGCACCGAGGGGCGCACGGGCGCCTGCACCGCGCGGATCCTCGCGGCGGGCGTCAGTCGGGTGGTCGTCGGCGCGGTGGACCCCAACCCGGCGCACGCCGGTCGCGGCCTCGAGGTGCTGAGGGCTGCCGGGGTCGAGGTCATCAGCGGGGTCTTGGCCGAGGAGTGCTCCGATCTGAACCTGATCTTCAACCATTGGATCACCCGCGGCACGCCGCTGCTCGCCGCCAAGGTGGCCTCTACCCTCGACGGCAAGCTGGCCTGCCGCACCGGGGACTCCCAGTGGATCACCAGCGAGGCGTCCCGCGCGGACGTCCACCGCTGGCGGCGCCTGTTCCCCGCGATCGGCGTCGGGGCGATGACGGTCCTCCACGACAATCCCCGCCTGACCGTGCGGCCGCCCGGGGGCGCCGAGAGTTGCCCGGTGCGGTTCGTGTTCGACGGGCTGTTGCGCACGGTGGTCGAGAAGAACCTGCCCCGGGTCTTCACCGACGAGTTCAGGGACCGCACGATCGTCGTGACCACCCCGCACGGCGGCCTGGGTTACGTGCGGAAGCTCCGGGATATCGGCGTCCAGGTGTGGGTGATCGATTCGCCGTCCCAGCGCGTGCCGTTCGCCGCCTTCCGCCGGCGCTGCGTGGAGGAGCGAATCTCCGGGGTCTTTATCGAGGGCGGGGCCCAGCTCATCAGCGAACTGCTGCGGGCACGGGAGCTGGATTACCTGTTCGCGTACCACGCGCCGCTGCTGTTCGCCGATGACAAGGCACGGACCATCTTCAGCGGCCTGCGGCCGGAACGGGTGGCGCAAGGCGTGCGCCTCGACGAGGTCCGCCACGAGAGTTTCGGCGGCGACGTGCTGATGCGGGGCAGGGTGGTCTATCCGGAAAAGATGCTCGTCGATGAGGCGGTGTTCCGGCTGCGTTGAGGGCCGATGCCCCTCCTCGCTCGACCCCGCGTTCGGCTCCCGCTCCTCGCCCTCGGCGCCCTGTTGGCCCTGCCCCTGCCGGCCGCCGCGCCGGCGGAGGATTACCCGACTCATCCGGACTCCGTGGTGCGTCCCGGGGTGCCGGTGGGCGAACTCCTGAAGCTCACGTTCGCGGATTCGCGGATCTTCCCCGGGACGACGCGCGAGGTGCAGGTCTACGTGCCCCGCCAGTACGATCCGGTACGGCCGGCCTGCGTGCACGTGAATCAGGACCGGATTCAGTGGAACGCCCCGGTGGTGTTCGACAACCTCATCGCCAAAGGGGAGATCCCCGTGCTGATCGGCGTCTTTGTGGCCCCCGGGGTGGTCAAGGCGGCCGACGGCGCCCGAGCCCTCGACCGCTTCAACCGCAGCTTCGAGTATGACGGGCTGGGGGACGCTTACGCCCGCTTCGTACTCGAGGAACTGCTGCCCTTCGTCGAACAGCAGCGCACGGCCGACGGGCGTCCCTTGCGCCTTTCCCGTTCGGGCAACGATCGGGCCATCGCAGGCTCCAGCAGCGGGGCGATCGCGGCCTGGACTGCGGCCTGGGAGCGGCCGGACGCGTTTTCCCGCGTGTTCAGCGGCATCGGCACCTACGTGGGGCTGCGGGGCGGGGACCGCTATCCGACGCTGGTCCGCAAGTCGGAGCCGCGGCGAATCCGGATTTTCCTGCAGGACGGCAGCAACGACAACAACATCTACGGGGGCGACTGGTGGATGGCCAACCAGACCCTCCAGCGGGCCTTGGAATTCGCGGGCTACGAGGTGCGCCACGTCTGGGGCGAGGGTGGCCACAACGCCCGCCACGCGACCGCGCTGTTTCCGGACGCCCTGCGTTGGCTCTGGTCCGGCTGGCCGCAGCCCGTGGGCTTCGCCGCCCCGACGCGGAACGCCGTTCTCGCCGCGGTGCTGATCCCCGGGGAGGAATGGACCCTGGTGTGTGAGGGTTACGGCCTCACCGAGGGTCCGGTCGCGCTGCCGGGTGGCGAGGTGCTCTTTAACGATATCCGGGCCTCCCGCACCTACCGGGTCGGCCGCGATGGTCGCGTGTCCCCCCAACGCGAGGATACCCAGCGCGCCAACGGCCAAGCCCTCACCCCCGACGGCACCCTCGTGGTGGCCGAGGCGGGGCGGAAAGCCGTCGTGGCCTATCGCGCTGGCGTCGCACCCCGGGTCTTGGCGTCCGACCTCGCCGGCAACGACCTCGTGGTGGCCCACAACGGGAATATCTACGTGACCGCGCCGCCCCCCGGTTCCAGCAATGAGCCCAGCGTGGTGTGGCTGCTGCGCCCGGATGGGTCGAAGGTGCAGGTCGACTCCGGCCTCCGCTTCGCCAACGGGATCGCGCTCTCGCCGGACCAGACCCTCCTGTACGTGGCGGATTACCGCTCCCACTGGGTTTACAGCTACCAGATCCAGCCGGATGGCACCCTGCGGCACCGGCAGCGTTACTTTCACCTGCACGAGCCGGACGACGAGGAGATGAGCTTTGCGGACGGCCTGAAGGTGGACCGCGAGGGCCGGCTTTATGTGGCGACGCGCCTCGGGATCCAGATCTGCGACCAGGCTGGACGGGTAAACGCGATCATTCCCACCCCCAACGGGCACATCACTAACCTCTGCTTCGGCGGCGAGGCGTCGGACGTCCTTTACGCGACCTGTGGTGACCGCGTGTACCGGCGCCGCGTGCGCGCGATTGGGGCGCACGCGTGGCAGCCCCCGCTGCGCCCCGCGCCGCCTCGCCTGTGAACGGCGCGGCGGACGCGAGTCGGTAGGCCAGGCACGCCCGCGCTCAGAACCAGCCCGGACGGTACTCCTTCGTGATGAACTGATTCGCGTCCGGGACGTTCGTGACCTTCATCGCGGCGGCATCCCATTCGATCCGGCGGCGCGAGCGGATCGCGACGTTGGCGAGCAGCACGGCTTCGGTGAATGGGCCCGAGTACTCGAAGTTAGAGCCTGGCGTCGGCCCGCCCTTGATGCCGGCCAGCCACTCGGCGAACGGCCCGCCCTTGACCCGCGGGATCGTCTTGGCGGGCAGGGTGGGGGCGATCTCGCGCATCTTCACCTCGGGGATGATGCGGACCGTCTCGTAATAGAAGCTGCAGAGCACCGTGGCCTTGCTCCCGAAGAGGAGCGTGCCGGCCTCCGGGTTCAGGTCGCGACCAAACTCCAGTTCGCGGGGCAGCGGCGGGATGAGGCCGCCGTCGGACCACGTGTACTTGACCGGCGGCAGCTTGCCGCGCGCGGGGAAGTGGTTGGTCACGATCGAGGCGAGGGGTGAAGCGACGTCGGTCGCCTGGGTGGCCATCGCCTCGACCGAGGTGGGCGCCCCGAGGTTCAGCGCCCAGTAAGCGCCGTCCATAATGTGGCAGGCGACGTCACCAAAGGCACCGGTGCCGAAATCCCACCAGCCGCGCCACTTCCAAGGCATATAGGCCGGGTCATAGGCGCGGGCGGCGGCGACGCCCAGCCACGCGTCCCAGTTCACGCCCGGCGGCACGGCAGGGATCGCCTTGGAGTGGTCCGGACGCTTGAACGAGCCGAGCGGCTCGCGCCAGGGCGGGAAGAAGGGGCGGTTGGTCCAGCTGACGATTTCCCGGACTTCACCGAGCACGCCGGCCTCGACCCATTCCTTGAGGATCCGGCAGCCCTCGTCGGCGTGGCCTTGGTTGCCCATCTGGGTGACCACCTTCTTCTCCTTGGCGCGGGCCGCGAGTTGGCGGGATTCCCAGACCGTGTGGGAGAGCGGCTTTTCGACGTAGACGTGCTTGCCGAGGGCCATCGCGGTCATCGCCGCGGGGAAGTGCATATGGTCCGGGGTGGAGATCGTGACCGCGTCGATCTGCCCGGCCATCTGGTCAAACATCTTCCGGTAATCGTCGAAGCGGGCGGCGCCGGTGTGGCGGGCGGATTCCTCCGGGAACTTCTCGCTGAAGTTCTTGAGCGAGGCGTTGCAGCGGCGCTCGTCGACGTCGCAGATCGCGACGATGTTCTCGTCCTTCATCGCCTGCACGGCGGCGCCGCCGCGGCCGCCGGCGCCGATGATGGCGACGTTGAGGCGCTTGCCGGGGGGCGGCGTCCCGGCGGGCTGGGCGCGGAGCACGGCGGGGAACGCGAGCGTGCTGGCGGCCGAGGCTGATTTGAGAAACGTGCGGCGCGGGAGGGGAGCGTGCATAGGGGAGGGGATGGGGAAACGGTGCGCGAGGCGGCGGGGCGGGGGCAATCCCGGAGTCGGCGAGGAGAAACTTGGGATTGCCGTTCCGCGGGCCGCGGCCTCTCCTTGGGGCACTATGCTCGTCCATACCGTCTACTTTTGGCTGCGTTCCGACCTCACCGCGGCACAGCTCGCGGATTTCCGCCGCGGCGTGGAATCCCTCGGGGGCATCGGGGCCGTGAAGGCGATCTACGTGGGCACCCCGGCGAAAACGACCAAGCGGCCGATCATCGACGATTCCTACTCGGTGGCGCTGACGGTCATTTGCGAGGGCGTGGCGGGTCACGACGCGTATCAGGTCGATCCGCTGCACCTGGCCTTCGTGGAGCGCTTCAAGACCTTCTGGACGCGCGTCCAGATCTACGACGCGGAGTGAGCCGAAGGTCGGCCGCACGGCGGTCAGGGCGGCAGCCAGTCGGGAATTTCCGCCCCGTGAACGACGGCTGAGGGGGCGCGGGGGATCGCGTTGGTTGCCGGTTTCGGCCTGAGCCCTTCGACGCGGTAGCCTCAGGCGGCGATCGGACTCACTTCGCGTGCGATGCGCTTGGCATCCACTTGGCGCAGATCGTACTCGGCCTGCAGGTTCAGCCAGAAACCCGGGCTGTTGCCGAAGCACTTCCCCAGCCGCGCGGCGGTGTCGGCGGTGATGCCCCGACGTCCCTGGATGATCTCCGTGAGCCGGCTTTGCGGAATCCCGAGGGCCTTCGCGAGGGCATATTGCGTGAGCCCATAATCGCTCAGAAAGTCCTCCTTGATCATTTGGCCGGGATGCAGCGGAGGGATGGTTTTCGTCTTCATACGGCTGGGCGGGTGGGCTTCAATGGTAGTCCTCAAGCAGCACGTCCGACGGACCGGCGTCCGTCCAGTGGAAGGTGATCCGCCACTGTCGGTTGACCCGGATGGCAAAGCGCTGGCCCACCGCGTGGAAGTGGTTGGAAGGAGGAATGTAGAGGTCTTCGATCCGGGTGTCCCAACGATGCTTACGTCAAGCGTGAGTCACGGGCGGGCGCCTTCTCTTCGGCTGGCGGACGGCGTTTCGGAGGGCACCTTCACCGCCTCGTTTAAAGGCCCGGGCGCGGCCCGGGTTCCGCTCGGGAGCCCCCTCGCCGGACGCCGCCGAGGCTGGTCGACGCCGCTACCGGTGCCCGCGGCCATCAGGAAACTCGCGCATGCCAATCAAAACCAGTGGGTTGCGCCAATAACGTGGCCGTACTTCTCGTCCAAGGTGCCTGCTTTCATCCTTCGGTTATCCTTCGGTAACCCTTCGGTCTCTACGAGGAGAGCTATTTGTTTTACCTAGGTAAAACCGAAGGATAACCGAAGGATGACCGAAGGATAAAGCTTGGATCGAGGGAGGCAGTCGCCAGGGAAAGGCCGGAAGGGCTGGGGCGTACGGGGCCCGCTCAAGCGGGTCGCCGGCCGGGACCTCCGGTGGGCCTCGCGCTTGACCCGGGCGGGGCGGGCGCGGGAGGGTGAGGCACCCCGTTATGCGTTCCCTCCCGCGCTCCCCCTGGCTTGCGATCGTTTCCCTTGGACTGCTGGCCTTGGCGCTGACGCCCGGCACCGCTCACGCCGCCGAGGCCCGGCCCAACGTGATCGTGATTATGGCCGACGACCTCGGCTACGGCGACCTCTCGTCCTACGGCGCCACGGAGCTGGCCACGCCCCACATTGACCGGTTGGCGGCCGAGGGGCTGCGGTTCACCAACGGCTACTGCTCGGCCTCCACCTGCACTCCCACGCGCTACTCCTTCCTCACCGGCGCCTATGCCTTCCGCCGCAAGGGTACGGGCATCGCCCCGCCCAACGGACGCCTCGTGGTCCCGCCTGAGGTGCCGACCACCGCGGGCATCCTCCGGGCCGCGGGCTACCGCACCGCCGTGATTGGCAAGTGGCACCTCGGGCTCGGCGGGGAAAAGGGGCCCGATTGGAACGGCGAGATCCGGCCCGGACCGCGCGAGATCGGCTTCGATCATAGCTTCCTCCTCCCCACCACCAACGACCGCGTGCCGCAGGTCTACGTCCGCAACGGTCGGGTGCTCAACCTCGACCCCGCAGATCCGCTCTGGGTCGGCGACCGCGCGCCAGCGCCGGACCACGTCACCGGCCTCTCCCACCGCTCGACGCTGAAGATGGACTGGTCGCACGGCCACAACGGCACCATCCACAACGGGATCAGCCGCATCGGCTTCTACACCGGCGGCCACGCGGCACGGTTTCGCGACGAGGACCTCGCCGACAAGTGGGTTGAGCAGTCCGTGGCCTGGCTGGAACAGGTGCGCGACCAGCCGTTCTTCCTTTTCTTCGCGTCCCACGACCTGCACGTCCCGCGGATGCCGCACGAGCGGTTCCACGGCGCGACCAAGCTCGGGTTCCGGGGCGACAGCATTGCGCAGTTCGACTGGAGCGTGGGCGAGCTGATGAAGGCCCTCGACCGGCTCGGCCTGGCGGAGCGCACGCTGGTGGTGCTCTGCTCGGACAACGGTCCGGTGATGGATGATGGTTACAAGGACGGGGCGCTGGAGAAGCGGGGCGGGCATCGCGCGGCGGGGCCGCTGCGGGGCGGCAAGTACAGTGTTTACGAGGGCGGCACGCGCACCCCGTTTATCGCGCGCTGGAAGGGGCGGATCCGACCTGGCGTGAGCGACGCGGTTGTCTGCACCATCGACTTGCCGGCCAGCTTGGCGGCGCTAGCGGGGGCGAACGTCCCGACCGAGGCGTTCCCGGACAGCTTCGACCTTTCGGGTGCGCTGCTCGGGCGGGCGGGGGCCGCGGGGCGCGATCATTTGATCCAGCAGGACAACGGGCAGGCGGGAAATTACGGCTTCCGCGAGGGACGGTGGAAACTCGTCCGGCACGATTCGCGTTCCGCGCATCATACCGTCGTCGAGCGGACCCTCGCGCGGGAGCCCGTGCCGCAGTTCCAGTTGTTTGACCTCGAGACGGACCCGGGCGAGACGCGCGACGTGAGCGCGGCGCACCCCGAGGTCACCGAGCGCCTGAAGGCGCGCCTCGCCCAGTTGATCGCCGCCGGCCGCAGCCGCGGCTGAGCAGGGGGCCAAGCAGCTCTTCGCCCGATGACCACGCTCCCCGCCGTCCGGTTCCTGCTTCTATCCCTCCTGCTGCCCCTCGCCTTGCCGGCCGCCGTGCCCTCGCGGCCGGACCTGGTGGTGTTCCTCACGGATGACCAGAGTCAGGGGGATGTCTCGCCCTATGGGGGCCGGGGGATCCGCACGCCCCACCTGCAGGCCCTCGCCGATGGCGGGCTCACGTTCACCCGGGCCTACGTGGCCTCGCCCAGCTGCGCTCCGAGCCGCGCCGCCCTGCTCACCGGGCGGATGCCGGCGCGCAACGGGGCGGAGGCGAACCACAGCCGGCCCCAGCCGGAGCTGCGCAAGTGGCCGGCGTATTTCCAGGAACTGGGGTACGAGGTGGTGGCCTTCGGCAAGGTCTCCCATTACCGGCAGGCGAGCGAGTACGGCTTTGACGCGCACGGTCACGACGTGCTCCACGACCACGCGGGCATCCAGGCGGCGATCGACTTTCTGCAGCGGCGGCCGCGCTCCGGCGCCAAGCCCCTCTGCCTGATGGTGGGCAGCCACTGGCCCCACGTGCCGTGGCCGGAGGAAGCCCCGGAGTACGATCCCGCCCGGCTGCCCCTGCCGCCCGGCAGCATCGACACCCCGCGCACCCGCGCGTGGCGCGCGCGGTACGCCGCGGCGGTCACCCGGGGCGACGACCAGCTCGGCCAGATCCTCGCGGCGGTCCGCGCCCACCTCGCGCCGGACGCCCTGGTGCTGTTTACGGCGGACCACGGCGCGCAGTGGCCCTTCGGCAAGTGGAACCTCTACGAGGCGGGCGTCTGCGTGCCGCTCATTATCGCGTGGCCGGGCCGTATCCGCCCGAGTGGGCGTACGGACGCGATGGTCAGCTGGGTGGACCTGCTGCCCACCCTGCTGGAGGCCGCGGGAGGGCGGCCCCCGGCGGACCTCGACGGGCGTTCGTTTCTGCCGGTCCTGACCGGGGCCGCGGCGAGTCACCGCGACCGCATCTTCACCACCCACAGCAACGACGGGCGGATGAACGTGTACCCTGCCCGGGCCGTGCGCGACCAGCAGTGGAAGTACATCCGCAACCTGCGGCCCGAGCTCGCGTTCACCACCCACATCGACCTCGTCGGCGGGCGCCTCGGCCAGCGGGATTTCTTCGCCACTTGGGAGGAGGCGGCCGGACGTGATCCGGTGGCGGCGGCCGTGCTCGCGCGGTACCACCAGCGGCCGGCGGAGGAACTCTACGACCTCAGCGCGGACCCGGCCGAGCAAATGAATCTGGCGGCGGACCCGCGGCACGGCCCCCGCCTCGTGGCCCTGCGGGGGGAAGTCGACGCGTGGATGAAGGAACAGCGCGACCGCCAGACGATCACCGTGGAGGGGCGGCCGCTGGCGGACCGGAAAAGCTACGGCCCCGGCGGCGCGGTGGCCGAGGAGGCCGCGCAGGCCGCGAAGAAGAAAAAGGGCAAGTAGCCCGGGGCAGATCAGTCCGGGATCGCGTCGCCGCGGCGGACGGTCTTGCCCTCCCAGATGGCTTCGTCGGTGCGCGAGTCGTAAGTGAGGACCCGGTTGGCGCTGCCGGGGGCAGGGGGCAGGTCGATCTGCGGGAGCCAGCGGCGGTGCTCGGCGACCACGGCGGTGTGTTCCGGGCGGCCGATCAGGTTGGTCCACGCCCGCGGATCGTTATCGTGGTCGTAGAGCTCCTCGGAACCGTCGGCATAGCGGATGTAGCGCCAGCGCTCGCTGCGGATGCCGTGGTTGCCCTGGTTGTGGCTGGTGATGGCGGGGCGTTCGCGTTTGCGGGCGGCGTCCCGGAGCTGCGGCACGAGGCTGAGCCCCTCCAGGTCGGCGCGCGGCGTGAGGCCGCAGAGCTCGACCAGCGTGGGGTAGATGTCCAGCAGCTCCGCGGGCTGGCGGGAGCGGCCTCCGGGGGAGACGCCGGGGCCGGCGAAGATGAGGGGCACGCGGGTGCCGTTGTCCCAGAGCGTATTCTTCCCGGTGATGCCCTTCTCGCCGAGGTGCCAGCCGTGGTCGCCCCAGACGACGACGACCGTGTTGTCCGCGAGCCCCTGTTCCTGGAGGGCCGTGAGGACGCGGCCGATCTGGGCGTCGACGAAGCTGGTGCAGGCCAGGTAGGAGCGGACCAAATTGCGCCATTGCT
>JBILWD010000447.1:0-2556 GCA_044370095.1 Opitutaceae bacterium
CTTCATCCCTTCCGGGGTGGTAAAATAACCTCCCGCGCTCAGATCGCGGAAACGTTGGAAGAAACGAGCCCCAGCGCGGTGCTCCGGCTTAGCGGAGGCAGCGTCGCAGATATCCTCCGCCAAGGCTGTGCGCTGGGCCGGGGTGCCCCGGACGAATTCACTACCCCAACGGCGCCGTGCCTCGGTATCGAGCCACGCCAGGCCCTCGGTGATGATCTTCCGGTCAGCGTCGTGCCCGGGGTAAGGGGCGCTGATCCATTCGTCGATGAAGTCGTGGACTCCCACCGCCTCGGCCCCGGGGCCCTCCGCGTCGGGTGGCAAAATCAGGCCGCACAGGGCAGCGGCGGCGGCCCGTTCGGCGGGGCTGAAGGTGAGCGGCCAGACGTCTCCCGGAGCGTAAGCGCGCTGGAGGTCGGGGTCGGTCCCGTACCCGCGGGCCGCGGGGGCCCCGGCGCGCGGTTCCGGGGAGAAAGCGAGCGAACTGGCGGCGGCGGCCGTGATCCACTTCAGGGCATCGCGCCGGCTAAGGCGCGGGGCGGCATCGGAGGGCGGGTTCATCGTCAAAGGTTCCCCCGGCGCAGCTCGGCCAGCAGGTAGTCGCTGGCGCGCCAGGCTAGCGCCATAATGGTCAGCGTGGGGTTCTTGTCCGCATTCGAGCAGAAGGGGCCGCCGTCGGTGACGAACAGGTTGCGCACGTCCCACGTCTGGCACCACTGGTTGGTCACGGAGCGCCGGGCATCCGCGCCCATAATGGTGCCGCCGACCTCGTGGATGATCTTGCCGCCTGGCTCGATGGCCTTGGCGCCGTCCATCGCGGGGGTGCCGCGGACCTTGCCGCCCAGCGCCGAGATCCAATCGGCGAACGTGCGCTGCATATGCGCGGCCTGGCGGATCTCGTGGTCGGACCACTTCCAGTGGAAGCGCAGGACGGGGATGCCCCACTTGTCGCGCACCACCGGGTCGAGGTCGCAATAGGAATCGTCGTTGGGGATCATCTCCCCGCGGCCGGCGAAACCGATGAAGGACCCGTAGAAGCGGCGCGCGTCCTCCTTGAACTTCCGGCCGAAGCTGCCGCGGGTGAAGGCCTCCAAGCCGGCCACCGTGTGCAGCGCGGGCAGCTGGCGCCCGCTGCCGAACTCAATGTGGTACCCGCGGGCAAAGCCCAGCTTCCCGGCGAGTTGCTCCTGGTAGAGCCACCACGGGACATACGCGTGGTTCCCGCCGGCACCATCCTCATTGTGCCGCGGGAGGTTCTCCAGCGCCGGGATCTGGCCGGCCATCCCCGCGCCCACCGTGTCCATGATGTACTTACCCACCAGGCCGCTCGAATTGGCCAGCCCCTGCGGGAAGCGCGCGGACCGGGAATTAAGGAGGATGCGCACGGACTCCGCGGAACTCGCCGCCAGCACGACCACGCGGCCCTTCACCCGCTGCTCCTGACCCGTGGTCCGGTCGATGAACAGCACCCCCGTCGCCTTGCCGGCATCGTCGACGATCACCTCGCGCGCCATCGCATTCGAAACGATGTCGAGGTTGCCGCTGGCCAGCGCCGGCGGCAGGTGGACCGTGGTCGACTGGTAATTGGCGCGGATGGAGCACCCCCGGCCGCAGGGGGTGGCCCAGAAGCAGGCGGCGCGCTGGCGCATCGAGTCCGCGAGCAACCGCTGGGCGCGGGGGTTGCCCGGATGGATCTTCGCCGGGAGGACGTCCGCATCCTGCCGCTGCGTCAGGACGGCCCGGTGGATCGGGATCACCGGCAGGCCCAGAGCCTTGCCCTTGGCCCGCGCGTACTGCTCGCCCGCCCGGAGGATCGGCGGCGGCTGCAGGCAGCCCGCCGGGGAATCGGGGGTATTCTCGAGGCCGTTATTATCCCCATAAACCCCGATCAGCATCTCGACCTTGTCGTAGTAGGGTGCCACGTCCTCGTAGGACAGGGGCCAATCGAAGCCGAGGCCATCGCGGGTGCGCGGCTTGAAATCGTAGGGTCCGTTGCGCAGCGAGATGCGGCCCCAGTGGTTGGTGCGGCCGCCCATCATCCGCGCCCGCCACCACCAGAATTGGCGGGCCGGGTCGTCCGAGGCGCTGGTGTAGGGCTCGCCGGGCACCTGCCAGCCCCCGTCGATCGTCGCGTCGTAGAAACCGAAGGGCTTGTCCGGGGTGCTCTGGCCGCGCAGCGGGGCCTGGCTGTTCACCTGGAACATCGGCGTCTCGCGGGCCGGGTCGTAGTCGCGCCCCGCCTCTAGCATCAGGACCTTCGCCCCCTCGAGGGCGCAGGTGTAGGCCGTCTGGCCGCCGGCGGCGCCGGAACCGACGACGATGACATCATACTCGGGCTGGGTCTGCGACGGGGTGACGACAGGCATCGCGAAAGGGGTCACGGCAGGAGACGCGGCCGACCGCGCAAAGCAAGGCAAACCCGGCTGCGCCCTCACCCGGACTCAACGCAACACCGCGGCCACGAAGCCCACCCGGTCGTCGAGGTGCGGGTTGTGGCCGCTGTCCTTCAGGGTGACGAGCTCCGCCGCCGGGAAATGGGTACGCAGGACGGAGTGGTCC
>JBILWD010000392.1:0-3134 GCA_044370095.1 Opitutaceae bacterium
TTTTCCCAGCCCGCCTGCTGCTCCGGGATGAGCTGCTGCCCCTGCGGCGGATCGACCATCAGATTGAGGTGGCGACCAGCCGCTTGTTCGACCCGCAGGGCCTCGACGGGCTGCGGGCCCTCACGGGCCTGCGCCTGCGGCCGGTGCTGGCTCCGGCCGAGGCGATCCAGCGGGAGATGAAGAAGCGGCTCGGGGTGGGCGCCGACACGATCGGGACCCTCGACGAGGAGGGCGGCCTGCAGGTGGTCGATGAAAACGCGGCCGCCGGGACCAACCTAGACGAAGCGGCGGAGGACGCCTCGATCATCCGTTTCGTCAACCAGGTGCTGAAGGACGCCATTGAGCTGCGGGCTTCGGACATCCATCTGGAGCCGTTCGAGGATGAGCTGCGCATCCGTTACCGGATCGACGGCGTGCTGCAGGAGGTGCCGGTGCCGGCTCAGATTAAGAAATTCCAACCGGCGATCGTCGCGCGGGTGAAGATTCTGAGCCACCTGAACATCGCGGAGAAGCGCCTGCCCCAAGACGGCCGCATCAAGGTGCGCATCGAGGCGGCCGAGGTCGACATTCGTGTCTCCATCATCCCGATGTTGCACGGCGAGGCCGTGGTAATGCGCCTGCTACGCCAGAATTCGGCCCTGCGGGGCGTCCGCGATCTCGGGATGCACGAGCGCGAGTACAGCTGCCTCCGGCGCGTGCTGGAGTTGCCGCACGGGATTGTCTTGGTCACGGGTCCCACTGGCAGCGGCAAGACGTCGACCCTCTATACTGCCCTGCAGGAGATCAACGATGCGGAGCGGAAGATTGTTACCATCGAGGATCCGATCGAGTACCAGTTGCGGGGCGTGAACCAGATCCAGGTCTCGGAGAAGTCCGGGCTGACCTTCGCCCGCGGGTTGCGGTCGATTCTGCGGCACGATCCCGACGTGATCCTAATTGGTGAAATCCGCGACCAAGAGACCGCCCAGATCGCGGTTCAGGCTTCGCTCACGGGCCACTTGGTCTTCTCGACCCTGCATACCAACGATGCTCCGGGCGCGCTGACGCGCTTGGTGGATATGGGAGTCGAACCCTACTTGGTAGCGTCCTCCTTGGAGGCGGTGCTGGCGCAGCGGTTGGTGCGGTTACTGTGCCCGAAGTGCAAGGCGGTGGATGATTCGCCGGCGGCGCGGGCGTACCGCGGGCGCATTGGGATTCCGGAGGAGACTCCGATTTACCGGGCGGTCGGGTGCCGCGAGTGCCGCCAGACGGGGTTCCACGGCCGGCAGGCGATCTTCGAGTGGATGGACACCAACAACGAGATCCGGCAGCTGATCCTCCAGAATGCCTCGACGGACGTGATCCGGGACGCGGCGCGGCGGGCGGGAATGACGACCCTCGCGGAGGATGGCCGCCGGCTGGTACGCGAGGGCCGCACCACGATCGAAGAGATTTTGAGCGTAACGACTGTCCACGAGGAGGATCCCCGGGCGGTGAAGGCGCCGGCGGCATCCTGATCCGACGATGCCCCAGTTCGCCTACAAAGCCCTGCAGCCGGATGGCGTGGCGGTCGAAGGCCTGATCGAGGCCCCGAACCGCCAGGAGGCGTTGCGGTTGGTGGAAGGCCGGGCGTTGCGGCCGATCCGTTTGGGCGAGGCGGCTGGTACGGCGGGCGGCGGCGCCAAGGCGGGGACGGGGCTGGGGCTGGGGCTGCGTTTATCGCTGGGAAGCGGAAACAAGATTTCCGCGCGGACCCTCGAGAACTTCACGCGGCTGCTTTCGAGCCTGCTGGCCGCCGGGGTGCCCTTCAGCCGGGCCCTGGTGATTATCCATCGGGAGGCGGCTGAGCCCGCGGCCAAGGCAAAGTGGAAGGAATTGCACGATCTCGTGATCGACGGGATGCCGTTGTCGGACGCGATGGCGCGTTCCCCCGAGACCTTCCCGCGGGTCTATGTCGCGATGGTCGAGGCGGGGGAGGCGGGTGGATTCCTCGACGTCGTGCTGGCCCAGATCGCGGACTTCCAGTCCCGGGAGAAGGAACTGAAGGGCAAGGTGGCGACGGCGCTGATGTATCCGGCGATCCTGCTGCTGCTGGCCCTCGGGGTGCTCATCTTCCTGCTGGTGTTCTTCATCCCGCGGTTCCAGCTGGTCTTCCAGGGGTTCAATGCGGAGCTCCCCTTGATCACCCAGGTGATCGTGGGGGTCAGTGATGCCGTGCGCGGTTACGGGCTGTTCTTGGCGGCCGGGCTGGCGGTGGGCGTCCTGTCTGCCCGGCACTGGTTCCGGTCTCCCCGCGGCCGCCGGGCATGGGAAGGCTGGATCTTGCGCGTCCCCACCCTGGGTCCGCTGCTGGCCCAGTTCGCGATGGCTCGCTTCTGCCGGATGCTGGGCACCCTGCTCGGCGCGGGCGTGCCCTTGATCAATGCCCTTAACGTCGCCCGGCGCTCGATCGGCAACCAGATCTTGGTCGATGCGGTGTCGGACTCGATTGACCGGGTGAAGGAGGGGAAAGCGCTCGGCAAGAGCCTTGCCCAGAACCGCGCCCTGTTCCCGGGAGCGATTGTCGAGATGATCTCCGTGGCCGAGGAGAGTGGCAAACTCGACGCCGAGCTGCTCCGCATCGCCAACACCACCGAGGGCGACCTGGACCGCCAGCTGAAGGCGGTCGTGGCGCTGGCGGAGCCGGTGATGCTCTTCGTCATCGCGGCGCTGATTGGCACCATCTTCATCGGGATGGTGATCCCGATCTTCTCTTTGCAGGACCACATCAAATGACCTTCCCCATGACCTCCCGTCCCCCCCGTGCCCTCCGGGGCGCCCGTCGCGGCGCCTTCACCCTCGTTGAACTGCTGCTGGTCCTCGTGATCCTCGGCATCTTGGCGTCGCTGGTGTTGCCGAAGTTTACCGGCCGCACCGAGCAGGCGCGGATGACCGCGGCGCAGACCCAGATCTCCACCTTCGGTACAGCGCTCGATGCCTTTGAGGTGGACACGGGCAGCTATCCCCGGGGCCAGGATGGGCTCAATCAACTGGTAGCCGCGCCGGCGGACGTGCCCAACTGGCGCGGGCCCTATCTGAAGAGCGAGATCCCGGCCGACCCTTGGGGCCGACCCTACCTCTATGAGTTCCCGGGCCGGGTGAACCCCTCGGGCTAC
>JBILWD010000131.1:0-9699 GCA_044370095.1 Opitutaceae bacterium
TAAAGCGGGCCACCGCACCCGTGCCGTCGGCGCTACCCGAGGTCCCACCGGTGCCGGCGAGGGTCGAGACGTTCGAGGAGAAATCGATCTTGCGGATGGTGTGGTTGAAGGAGTCAGCCACGTAGATCGACCCGGCCGCGTCAGCCACCACCGCGAACGGGAAGGCGAACCGGGCGTTGACGCCCAAGGCATCCGTCGTGCCGCGCTGCCCGGCCGTGCCCGCGAAGGTGGTCACGATCGCGCCCGACTGGATGCGGCGGATGGTGTGGTTGAAGGTGTCCGCCACGTAGATCGTACCGGTGGTGTCCACCGCCACGCCGTACGGGTAGAGGAAGCGCGCGGCGCTGCCGGTACCGTCGGTGCTGCCGGTGTTGCCGGCGAGACCGGCGACCGTCGTGACCGTGCCGTCCGGCGCGATCGCGCGGACAGTGTGGTTATAGGTGTCCGCCACGTAGACCGTGCCCACGGTGGAGACCGCAACGCCGGACGGGGAGTTGAAACGCGCCGCCGAGCCCACGCCGTCGGCACTGCCGCTCACACCGGGCTGGCCGGCGAGGGTCGTCACAACGCCGCCGGGGGCGACCTTGCGGATGACGTGGTTGCTGGTATCGGCGACGTAGAGGTTGCCGAGGGCGTCGACCACCGTGCCGGCCGGGCCATTGAAACGGGCCGCGTCACCGGTGCCGTCCGTCGTGCCGGACGCGCCGGGGGAGCCGACGTAGGTCGAAACGGCGGTGCCGACGACGATGGACAGGGAGGCCGAGAGGCTCTGCGCCGAACCGGAGGTGTTGGTCACCACCGCCCGGAACGCGTCCCCGGTCATCGCCGAGGTCGGGTTGAGGACGGTGAGCGTACCGGTGGTGACGCCGCTGTAGGTGGTGTCGTTGGCGAGGTCGTAGTAGGCGGAGGCGCCGGCCGGCAGGCGCTGCCACTGGATCGTGGGCGTCGGGTTGCCGGTGGCGGCCACGGTGAAGGAGGCGACTTGGCCGGGCGTCAGCGCGACGTTGGCCGGCTGAGTGGTGATCACCGGCGCGAGGGCCACCGGCGAGATGACGAGCGTGAAGGGCTGGAGCGCGTCCGGATTCACCCCATTGCTCGCCGAGAGGACGAGATTGTACGGCGAAGCCGCGCTGGTGCCGACGGCGGGGGTGCCCGAGAGCACGCCGGTGCCGGCGTTGAGTGTGAGGCCGGAGGGCAGCGTGCCGCTGAACACCGAGTACGTGATGGTCGAGGGCGCGCCCGTGGCCAGAACCGTGAAGGTGCCGGCCTGATTCTCGACCAAAGTCACCGTGGGCAGGCTCGTAATGGTCGGCGCCGTGGTGATGGTGAGGAGGGCCTCATTCGAGGTCGCGGGGGAGCCCACGCCGCTGCTCACCACGACCTGGAACTTGTCGCCCGAGTCAGCGAGGGCCGTCGGCGAGACGGTCAAGGTGGCCGTAGTGGTGCCGGTGTACTTACCGCCCTCGATCAGGGGGACGAAGCCGACCGTGCCGAACGCTTGACGCTGCCACTGGTAGGTGAGTACGCCCCCGCCGTTGGCCGCGGCGACTACCGAGTACTGCGTGCCGGCGCCGGCCGCGACCGTCGCGGCTACCGGCTGGGTCGAGATCGTCGGGCCCGAGCTGACGTTCAGCGTGAAGACCTGCGTCGTGCTCCCGCCGGTGTTGGTCGCGGTAATCGTGAAGGTGAAGGGCGAGCCGGCGGTGGTCGACGGCGGCGCGGCCGTGATCAGGCCGGCGCTACTGAGGGACGCTACGGTCGGCGGGAGGGAGCCGGCGGTGATGCTGAAGGTCGGCGCCGGCGAGCCGGTCGCGACGACTTGGTACGTCGCCGCGTTGCCGACGACGAACGTGGTGGAGGCCGCGCTGGTGAAGACCGGCGGCTGGTTCACGGTCAGCGTGAAGACCTGGGTCGCGGCCGGGGCCACGCCGTTGCTGGCCTGCACGGTGAACGAGAAGGGCGAGCCGACCGCGGTGGACGGGACGCCGGAGAGGACGCCGGCCGAGGAGAGCGAAAGGCCCGGCGGCAGGGTGCCGACGGATACCGAGTACGTGGGCGTCGGGGAACCGGTGGCGGTGAAGGTGAAGGAGCCCAGGCCGCCGAGGGCGAAGGTCGCGTTGTTCGCGCTCGTGATCGCCGGCACAGTGGCAATCGAACCGCGGCGGATTGCGTTATTCCCCTCGTCGACGACGAAGAGATTGGCCGAAAGATCACTCGCGATAGCGAGCGGTCTGTTGAACCTGGCTGCGGTAGCCAGCCCGTCCGCGGTGCCCGAGACTCCGGCAGATCCGGCCATCGTAGTCACATCTTGGGTCGAAATCACGATCCGCCGCAGGGTGTGGCTCAGCGCCTCCGCGACGAAGAGTGTGGTGCCCGCACTGTCGATCGCGATACCTTCGGGCTGACGGAAGCGAGCCAGTGTACCAATGCCGTCCGTCGCGCCTGACGGCGTGACTGGAGTATCGAAGGGGCCAGCGAGCGTTGATACAACGCCGGTCGCCAGCACCACCCGTCGAATCCGATGGTTATCTCGATCGGCCACGAAAAGGGACGTACCATCAGTTGCCAAGCTCGTCGGATTGCTGAATCGCGCGCTGGCGGGCGTAGAGGAATCCACGAAACTCTGCAAGCCGACCGGATTCCCCACCGACCCGTCCGGGCCGGCCAAGGTGCTCACCGCTCCGGTCGCGATCACGATCCGCCGGATGCCTTGGTTTCCAAGATCTGCGACGTAGAGGCTACCGCCAGTAAACGCGAGACCGTAGGGAAGATTGAACTTAGCCGCGGTCAGACGATCTCCATTCGTGGAACCGGCAGCTCCTGCGCTTCCCGCGAAGGTCGAGACGACCGGCGTGGCCGGTGCGAGATCAATTACCCGAATCGTGTGGTTGGAGGTGTCGGATACGTACAGCTTGCTTCCGGCCACATCGAGGGCGAGCCCGTAGGGCGAATTGAATCGGGCGGCGGCTCCGGCCCCGTCCGTCTTCTCTGGAGTTCCGGCGAGACCAGCGATCGTCGTCACGACGCCAGTACCGACGACCACCTTCCGGATCACGTGGTTGCCCCTGTCTGCGACGTAGAGGTTGCCAGCACCGTCCGCGACCACCGCCGCAGGGGCATTAAGACCGGCAGCGGCACCCGCCAGCGTGCTGATGCTGTACGAGGATTGCGCGCGCACCGCACCCGCGGCGACGCCAGCGGCCACGACCGCGACCCAGAGCCGCGCCCAACGCGACCCACGATGACTGACCGACCTGACCTGACCGGCGGGGTTAGTGATGTTGTCCATAATTAAAGGTGGAAAATAAAAAGCGCGGCGATGCCGTGCCGGAGACGCCACGCGAAGGACTTAGCGACTTGGACCGACTTATCGCAAGACGCTTGTTTGGGAAAAACGTTCGGCATCGGAATCGCGGGGCGGGCGCGAAAACCGGCGCCGCACCCACCGCCCTCTCCTTGCGAAAAGCGTGCCAACCGCCCCGCGGGACCCCATTTCCCCTCGAAGACAGGGCCCAACGCGCTCCCGTCGGCAGAGCGCCGCGGCGGGGAAATTTCCCCAGCCACCGCCCGCGCCGATTCCAAAAATCCCCAAACCCCACCCCATCCGACCGGATCCGTTTGCCTCCGGCGCGGCGACGCCACCAGTGTCCGCCCGCCCCACCCTCCCGATGAAGCCCCTCGCCCGCCGGTTCGCCCGCTTGTTCCTACCCCTCGCCGCCTCCGCCCTCGCGAACCCCCTGCCGGCCGCCTCCGCCCCCAATCCGCCCAACATCGTCCTCATCATCACCGACGACCAGGGCTACGGCGACCTTGGCCACACCGGCAACCCGGTGGTCCGCACCCCCCACCTCGACCGCCTCGCGGCCGAATCCTCCCGCCTCACCGATTACCACGTCGCCCCCACCTGCTCGCCCACCCGGGCCGCCCTGATGACCGGCCGCTGGACCAACCGCACCGGCGTCTGGCACACGGTCAACGGCCGCTCGATGTTGCGGGAGAACGAGTTAACCTTCGCTCAACTCCTCCGCGACCGCGGCTACGCGACCGGCCTCTTCGGCAAATGGCACCTCGGCGACAACTTCCCCTACCGCGCCGAGGACCGCGGCTTCACCGAAGTCTATCGGCACGGCGGCGGCGGGGTCGGGCAGACGCCGGACCTGTGGGACAACGCCTACTTCGACGGCCGCTACTTCCACAACGGCAAGGTGGTGGCCGCGAAGGGGTTCTGCACCGATGTGTTCTTCGGGGCCGCGGAGAATTTCATCCGGGACACCGCCGCGCGCCGCCAGCCCTGGATGGCCTACATCGCCCTCAACGCCCCTCACGGCCCCCTCCACGCCCCGGAGGAATGGCTCGCCCGCTACCCGGACCAGCCCCCTGCCCGCGCCGCGTTCTACGCGATGATCAGCAACATCGACGACCGGGTCGGCCGCCTCCGCACCCTCCTCCGCGAGCTGGGCGTCGAGCGGGACACCCTGTTCGTCTTCACCACCGACAACGGCACCGCCACCGGCGAGGCCGTGTTCAACGCCGGGATGCGGGGCAAGAAGGGCAGCGAGTACGACGGCGGCCACCGGGTGCCCTTCATCGCCCACTGGCCCGCCGGCGGCTGGAACCGCCCCCACACCAGCGCCACGCTCACCC
This sequence comes from Opitutaceae bacterium, assembly GCA_044370095.1. Lineage (GTDB taxonomy): Bacteria > Verrucomicrobiota > Verrucomicrobiia > Opitutales > Opitutaceae > ER46. The sequence continues at coordinate 4,645 of JBILWD010000131.1, forward strand.
ACGCGATCGACGTCCTCCCGACCCTCCTCGACGTCGCCGGCGCCACCCCGCCCCCCGGCCTCCGCCTCGACGGCCGCTCGCTCCGCCCGCTGCTCGATCCCGCCGCCAAAGCCACCGACTGGCCCGACCGACTAATCATCACCGACTCCCAGCGGGTGCGCGACCCGGTGAAGTGGAAGCAGTCCGCCGTGATGGCCCAGGAGTGGCGCCTCGTGAACGGAAAGGAACTCTACGCGATCCAACGTGACCCCGGGCAAAAGGAGGACGTCGCCGCCCGCCACCCCGAGCAAGTCGCGCGGATGCGGGCCTTCTATGAGGCCTGGTGGGCCGAGCTGGAACCGACCTTCGCCCTCACGACCGAGATCCCGATCGGCCACCCCCAGCACCCGGTCGTGAGCCTCACCGCCCACGACTGGATCCAGGAAGACCTGCCGCCTTGGAACCAGCAGCACATCCGCCAGGCCCAAGGCCTGCGCAGCGGCGGGAGCGCCGGCAAGAAGGCCCGCCCCGCCGAGGCCGGTCCCGCGGTGCACCGCGGCCACTGGGCGCTGCGCGTCGAACGCGCCGGGACCTACGCCATCAGCCTGCGCCGTTGGCCCGTCGAGGCGGACCAGTCGATCACCGCCGGCCTCGCCCCGGGCGAGAACGTCCCCGGCGCCGATCAGGCCTTCCGCGCTCGACCCGGAACACCCGTCGCCGCCACCGAGGCCATCCTCCGCGCCGGAGGCCGTGAGCTCGGCCGCCAACCCATCCCCGACGGTGCCCGCGAGGTCACGTTCACCACGCGCCTCGAGGCCGGCCCGCTCGCCCTCGCCCCCGTCTTCCGCCTCCCCGCCGGCGATGAGCTCGGCGCCTATTACGCCGTGGTCACGTTCGTCCGTTAATCCCTCCCCCCAATGGTTACCGCCGCTTTCTGCTCGAATCCCGCTGAGGCCGAACTACTCCGCTCCCTCCTCGAGGAAAACGGGGTCGATGCCTTCGTGCTCGATGACTCCTTCGGCGGCGCCATTCGCCTGCAGGTCGCCTCGGATCAGGCCGCGGAAGCCAAGCGGATCATCGAGGAAGCAGAAAAGGAGCTCGGCGGCGAAGCCTCCGGGCAACCCACGCCCGACGCTTAACCCGCGGCCGGCGCGCCCGGGGCGGGACCATACTCCGCCAACTCGAGGATCACCCCGTCCGGGTCGAGAAAGTACACCAGCGTCTTTTCCCCGGCCGCAAACCGGACCACTCCCGGCGGCACCCGCACGGGGTCGCTGAACAACGTCACGCCGGCCGCCCGCAGCCGCGCAGCCATCGCCCCGATATCCCGCACCCGAAAGGCGAGGTGGCGCAGGCCGAGGGTGTTCGCCCGCGAATTAGCCGGCAGGGCCTCGCCCGCCGGCGTCACATACTGCAGCAGCTCGAGCCGCGGGCCACCCCCCGGCGGCTCGACAAACGTCACCAGCCCGCGCACCCCACGCAGGCCCACGATCGCCTCGATCCACTCGCCCTCCATCGTCACGTCCGCCGTGCGGCGGAAGCCAAGGACCTCGGTGTAGAAGCGGACGGAGCGCGCGAGATCGGCGACAACAATGTTTAGATGGTCCACGCCCAGAATCATCCTCGGAGCGTGGGCCAGGCCGGCCGGCGCCCCCAGCTTTTTCGCGAGGCAACCAACGCAACATTGCCTTGCGCGTCGGCGTTCCCCTCTCTGCTCCACACCGCCGTATGTCCCCCCTCGCCGCAGCCTATTACGAAAAATCCCTCGCGATGCTGGCGGAAGCCCGCACCCGCAACGCCCCCGTCATCGCCCAGCTCACGCCCCTCCTCGGCCAATGCATCGCCGCCGGCGGGATGGTGCACACGTTCGGCTCCGGCCACAGCGAGATCATCTCCCGCGAAATCGTCGGCCGCGCCGGCGGCCTAGTCTGCATCACCGGCATCCCCGACCCCACCGCCGGCTTCATCGAGAACCTGGTCGGCTACGGCACCGCCCTCGTCGAACGCTACGACCGCCAATACGAACTGCGCCCCGGCGAAGTGGTCATCGTCATCTCCAACTCCGGCAAGAACTCCGCCCCCATCGAAGTCGCCCTCCACGCCAAGCGCAAGGGCTGCCTTGTCATTGGCCTCTGCTCCGTGTCGATGTCCGCCACCGCCCGCACGGTCCACCCGGGCGGCTGCAACCTGCACGCGATCGCCGACCACGTGCTCGACAACGGCGGCCTGCCCGGGGACGCGATTCTGCCGGTCACCGATCAGATCAACACCGGCCCGACGAGCACGTTCATCGGCTGCTCACTGCTTAACTGGTTGATGGTCTCAGTGATGGAATGGCTCCGCGACCACGGGCACGAACTGCCGGTCCTGCGCAGTCAAAACTTGCCCGGCGCCATCGAGCACAACCGGGCCGTCGGCGCCCGCTACCGGTACCGGCTCTCCAAACAACTGGCCTGAGGCCGGCTCGCGGGGCGATGAACTTCCGCATCGGTATCGACGGCGGCGCGACCAAGACCGAAGGCCTCCTCGTGGACGCCGCCGGGGCCATCGTCGCCCGCGAACTCGCCGGAGGTTGCAATCCTAACGTTGCCGGACCCGATGCCGCCCGTGCGGTCGTCTCCGGGATGATCGCGGCGCTGCGCGCGCACGCCGCCGCTCGTTCGCCCGGGGCGGTGGTCACGCACCTGCACCTCTACGCGGCCGGCAACCGCTCCTACTGGCGCGAGACGATGGTCAGCCTCGGCGGGGGCGCCCAGGTATTCACGGCCGACGACTCCCATCCGGTGCTGGAACTGGCCACGGACGGCGCCCCCGGCCTGGTCCTGCACGGCGGCACGGGCTCGTTCGTCGCCGCCCGCGCGCCCGATGGCTCCATCCACTATGCCGGCGGGATCGGCTGGCGCTTCGGGGACCCCGGCAGCGGCTACGACCTCGGGCGGCGCGCCATCGGCCGAGGATTGCTCGAACTGCAGGGCTGGCAGCCCGCTTCCCCCGTCGGGGCGGCGGTGCGGGATCACACCGGCCTCGGAGCAACGGCGGATGCGGGATCCGTCACCCGTTGGTACTACCAGCACGCCGAGCCCAATAGGCAGGTCGCCGCGCTCGCCCCCGCGTTGCTCGCCCTCGCCGGCACGGGCGACCCAATCGCCGCCGGGCTGGTCGCGGCTTCGGCCGGAGACTTGCTCGACATCGCCCTCGGGGTGGCGACCCGCCTGTTCCCCGGCATGCCCCCGACCGGCCTGCGCGCGGGCCTGAGCGGCCCGATCCTCCATCACCCCGCGGTCCACGCCGCCCTGCGCGCCCGCACCCCATTCCAGCTCCACCCCGTCGAGGGATCGCCCATCGAGGGTGTGAGACGCCTGCTACTCCGCGCCGCTTGAGCAATCTTTACCTTCCTTAATGCCTCCGCCTCGCCTGCTGCTGGTTCTGATTCTCCTTGCGGTCGCCTCTCCGGCTCCCGCCGCCCCCCCCGCACCGAAGATCCCGGGCCAGTCGTACTTCGGAACCGCCCGCCACGTGGAGTACCTCGCCGGCGACCTGCCGCTGGTGATCACGGTCCCACACGGCGGCCGCGCCCAACCGGCCGACCTGCCGCCGCGCCAGAAGGGGGTGACGGTGATGGACGCCAACACGCAGGAGCTCGCGCGCGACCTCGTGGCGGAGCTGGAGCGGCTCTCCGGCGGACGGGTCCACGTCGTCTTCAGCCACCTGCATCGGTCCCGGCTCGATCCGAACCGCGAGATCGTCGAGGCCGCCAACGGTCACCCGGGGGCGGAGCAGGTGTGGCGGGAGTTCCACGCGGCGATCGAGGGTGCACTCGCGGCGGCGGTGGCAAGGCACGGCTTCGCCTTCCTGGTCGATCTCCACGGCCACGCCCATGCGATCGCTCGGCTGGAGCTCGGTTACGCGCTGGCCGGACCGCAGCTCAACCGGGGTGATGCGGTATTCGATGCCTCGGGCGTCATCGGCCTCTCGACCCTCGCGGACCTGCACGCTCGCCGCGGGGGCAGCGCCGCCGACCTGATCCGGGGCCCCCGAAGCCTGGGGAGCCTCCTCGCCGCGGGTGGCCTGCCCGCCACGCCGAGCGGCCCCGACCCTCAACCGGGCGACCAGCCGTTCTTCGCGGGCGGCTACATCGTCCAACGTCACGCCGCCGCCGCCGGGACGCCGCGGGTCGACGGCCTGCAGATCGAATGTCCCCGCCCCGGAGTCCGCGACACCCCCGAGAATCGCGCCCGCTTCGGGCGCATCACCGCGCCGGTGCTCCTGGAATTCCTCCGGGAGCACTACGGCTTCGCCCCGGCCCGGTGACGCCGCGGACGTTCCTCGCCGAGACGGACTGGCGGGCGCGGGCGGCGGCGCACGAGTCGCGGGTGCGCGCCTGGACGGATCCGCACCAGGCGCGGGCCGCGCGCGGGGAACGCCACCCGGTGCACGATTTCCTGTTCACCTATTACGCGCACCGCCCGGCATGGCTGCGCCGCTGGCACCCGGGACCGGACGTCGCGCTGCTGGGCCCGTCCGCGCGCGAATTCCTGCGGCAGCCCGGCTACCGGGAACTGGCGGGGCCAGAGGGCGCGCCCGCCGTGGCCGTGGACCCCGCCACGCTATCGCCCTCGCGGCGGGAATTCGTCGCCTGGCTGGAGAATCTGCTCCGCGGAATGCAGACGCGCCCGGCCTTCTTCGGCTGCCACGGGCTGCACGAGTGGGCGATGGTCTACCGGCAGGATCCGGCCGCGGTGCGCCACCAAGCGTGGCCGCTGCGGTTGCCGGCCGCGGAGATCGCCCAACTGGTCGAGGCTAACGGCGTGACCTGCTCGCACTTCGACGCCTTCCGGTTCTTCACCCCGCCCGCCCGGCCCCTGAACCGGCTGCAGCCGACGCGGGAAAGTGCGCCCGCCTTGGAGCAACGCGGCTGCCTCCACGCCAATATGGACCTCTACAAGTGGAGCTTTAAACTGGCGCCCTTTACGCCCGCCGAACTCACCGCCGACTGCTTCGCCCTCGCTCGCGACATCCGCGAGGTCGATATGCGCGCCAGCCCCTACGATTTCCGCACCCTCGGCTACGCGCCCA
>JBILWD010000132.1:0-9677 GCA_044370095.1 Opitutaceae bacterium
GCCCCGCCCCCTCCTGCTTGCCTGCCTCCTGCTCGTCCCCGGCCTCCGCGCCGCCGCGCCCGCGATCCCCATCAATTACGACGAGGCCAAGGTCCCGCCCTACACGTTGCCTGACCCGCTGGTGGCTGCCGACGGCACTCCGGTGCGCGACGCGGCCGACTGGCGCGCGCGGCGCCGGCCCGAGCTACTCGAGCTCTTCGCCCGCGAGGTCCACGGCCGCACCCCCGGCGGCCGACCCGCCGGGATGCACTGGGAGGTGACCGGCGTCGACCGGGCCGCGCTCGGCGGCAAGGCGGTGCGCAAGGAGGTCACCCTCTGGTTTACGGCCCGGCGCGATGGCCCGCGGATGTACCTGCTGCTGTACCTCCCCACCGGGGCGCGCGGCCCGGTGCCGGCCTTCCTCGGCTACAATTACTACGGCAACGCCAGCGTGCACGCTGACCCGGGCATCACCCTTTCCACCGCTTGGATGCGCGCCAATGCGGAGTTCGGCATTGTGGGCAACCGCGCGACCGAGCGCACCCGGGGCGTCCACGCGGCGCGCTGGGACATCGAGACCGTTGTCGCTCGCGGCTACGCGACGGTCACCGCCTACTACGGCGACGTCTGCGAGGACCGGCCCGAGGGCCTCCCGGGCGGGGCGGGGGCGGTGTTTGGCACCGCGGAGATGGAGGCGCGGCGACCCGACGAGTGGGGCGCCATCGGGATGTGGGCGTGGGGCCTGAGCCGGGCCCTTGACTACCTCGAGGCGGACGCGGACGTCGACGCGCGCCGCGTGGCCGTGCACGGCCATTCGCGGCTGGGCAAGGCGGCGCTGTGGGCGGGCGCGCAAGACGAGCGGTTCGCGCTCGTCATCGCCAACAACTCGGGCGCGGGCGGCGCCGCCCTGAGCAAGCGCGACTTCGGGGAGAATGTAGCGCGGATCAATACGTCGTTCCCCTTCTGGTTCGCGCGGAGCTTCCGCGCGTACAACGGCCGCGAGGTGGCGCTCCCGGTGGACCAGCACCAGCTGGTCGCGCTCGTGGCCCCGCGGCCGGTGCACGTGGCCAGCGCCACCGAGGACGCGTGGGCCGACCCCAAGGGCGAGTTTCTCGCCGTCGTGCACGCGGCTCCCGTTTACGCCCTGTTCGGCCGCGCCGGCCTGCGGGGCGCGGCGATGCCCGGCCCCGACGAGGCGATCCTCGGCGACGGCCTCGCCTACCACCTGCGCACCGGCAAGCACGACATCACGCCCCGCGACTGGGCGCGCTACCTCGACCACGCGGACCGCGTCCTGCGGCGCTGACCGCGCGGGGCGCCGCCGGCCCGCTCAGCTGAAGATCCGCGGCACGAGGTGGCCGTGGACGTCCGTCAGCCGGTAATCGCGCCCTTGGAAGCGGTACGTCAGCCGCGTGTGGTCGTAACCGAAGAGGTGGAGCAGCGTGGCGTGCAGGTCGTGCACGTGCACCGGGTCGCGCGCGACGTTCCACGCGATGTCGTCGGTCTCGCCGATCACCTGCCCGCCCTTCACGCCGCCGCCGGCGAGCCAGAGGCTGAAAGCGTTGGGGTGGTGGTCGCGGCCCGTGATCGAGCGGGAGCCGGGGCGGTTCTCACCGAGTGCGGTGCGGCCGAACTCGGAGCCGCACACCACGAGCGTGTCCTCGAGGAGCCCGCGACGCTTGAGGTCCTGGATCAGCGCGGCGATCGGCTGGTCGGCCATTAGGCAGTTGTGGGGCAGGTCGCGGTCGAGGTTGCTGTGGTGATCCCAGGACGCGTGGATCACCTGGACGACGCGGACGCCGCGCTCGACGAGGCGGCGGGCCATCAGGCAGTTGCGGGCAAAGGTGCCGAAGAGGCCGGTGCCGCCGAGCGGGTTGCCGCCGGGGGCCTTGGGCTCGGCGCGGTTCACCCCGTACAGGTCGAGCGTCTCTTGCGTCTCGCCGGAAAGGTCCATCAGCTCCGGCGAGGCGGTCTGCATCCGGAAGGCGAGCTCGTAGGCGGCGATGCGGCTCTCGATCTCCGGGTCGGCCGCCTCGGCCTGGCGGAGGGCGTTGAGCTCGTTGACGCCGGTGATCGTGCGGCGCTGCATCCCGGCGCTGACGCCGGTGGGCAGGTCGAGGTTGAGCACGGGAGTGCCCTCGTTGCGGAACATCACCCCCGAGTGGTGGGAGGGGAGGAAGCCGCTGGACCAGCTGGCGGAGCCGCCGGGCACGCCGCGGCCGACGCAGACGAGCACCACGAACTCGGGCAGGTTGCGGTTCACGCTGCCGAGGCCGTAGGAGAGCCACGAGCCGAGGCTGGGCCGCCCGGAGATGGCCGAGCCCGTGTTCATCAGGAGCTGGCCGGGCACGTGGTTGAACTGGTCGGTGTGCATCGACCGGATCAGGCAGATGTCGTCCGCGATCGAGCCGATGTGCGGCAGCAGGTCCGAGAGCTCCATCCCGCACTGGCCGTGCGGGCGGAAGGTGCGCGGCGAACCCATCAGGCGTGCTGACTCCTTCGCGAGGAAGGCGAAGCGCATATTGGCCAGCATCGAGTCCGGCAGCGGCTGGCCGTCCAGCGCGTTGAGCTTCGGCTTCGGGTCGTACAGGTCCATCTGGCTGGGGCCGCCCTCCAGATAGATGTAGATGCAGTTCTTGGCGCGCGGGGCGTGGTGGGTCGGGATGCGGCCGGGCCCCGTCGCGGTGTTCGCGAGGAGGCCGTCGGCGCCGAGGAGATTGGAAAGGGCGAGGGCACCGAGGCCGCCGCCGGCCCGGGTGAGGAACTGTCGCCGGTGGAGCGCGGGCGGGATCATTCGCGGGTGATGAACTCGTCGAGGTTGAGGAGCAGGCGGGCGGTGGCGAGGAGGGCCGAGCGGGCGTCGCCGAGGGCGAGCTGGTCGTCGTGGTGGCGCCGCAACGCGGTGAGCTCCGGCGGCGTTGGCGGGCGGCCGAGGCAAAGCACGAAGCCGTGCCGCAGCCGCGCGTCGACGTCCCCGGGGACCTCGGCCAGTCGGGTGGCGAGGGCCTCCGCGGCGGCGACGAACACCGGGTCGTTCAGCAGGGTCAGGGCTTGCAGGGGCGAGTTCGAGCGCTCCCGCTGCAGGCAGGCCACGCTCGCGTCGGGCGCGTTGAAGGCCGTGAGCATCGGGTACGGGACGTTGCGCCGGAGGTGGATGTACATCCCACGGCGGTTCGCCTCCGGGCCCTTGGTCTCGGGCCAGTTGCGGTTGCGGCCGAAGGCGAGGACGAACTCCGGCAGCGGCGGGTGAATGCTCGGGCCACCAATCCGCGGATTCAGCAGGCCACTGCTGGCCAGCGCCACGTCGCGCACGATCTCCGCCTCAAGCCGGTGTCGGCTCTGGCGCGCGAGTAGCACGTTCAGCGGATCCCGCTCCTCCAAGTCCGCGCGGCGCCGCGACCCCTGGCGGTACGTCTCGGAGGTGACCAGCAGGCGGATCAGCGCCTTCCGGCTCCAGCCCAGCCGCGTGAACTCGGTCGCCAGCCAGTCGAGCAACTCGGGGTGCGACGGGCGCTCACCCAGCGCGCCGAAGTTGTCCGGCGTCGCGACGAGCCCGCGGCCGAACAGCTGGAGCCAGATCTGGTTGACCGCCACGCGGGCGGTCAGGGGATGTGCCGGGTCGGTGATCCAGCGCGCAAGGTCGAGGCGGTCGGCGACGGCGCCCCGGGCCCGCAGCGGCGGGAGCACGACGGGCGTGCCCGGTAGGACCTCCTCGCCGGGGCGCTGGTAGTCGCCCCGCAGGTGGACGCGGGTCTTGCGCTCGTGCGCCACCAGCACGGGCGCCGCGGTGCGCGGGAACTCCGGGCGCTTGGCAAAGTGCGCCGCGAGGGGCCGGTGCAACTCCCGCCCGCGCTCGTCGGCGAAGCGGGCGACGTGGCGCGCGAGGGCGAGCCGGTCCGCCGGCGTCCGCGCCGCCTCCGGGGTGTCGAGCACGGCCAGGACTTCGTCGGGCAGCGGGCCCGGCTCCAGGGGCCCGGGCGCGGTGGTGGCGGCGAGGCGGAAACGGGTGAGGACACCGGTGATGCGGTGCTCGAGCTCGACGAAGAGCTCCGTGCCGGGCGGGAAGTCCCGCGGTTCCTTCAGCGCAAAGACGATGGCGTGCGCGCGGTCGGTTTGGCCGGCCACGCCCCAGCCGGTGGTGCTGTCGCCATCGAGGGTGTGCGCGGCGGGGGTGGTCTTCGCCGCGAAGCTCGCGCGGGCGGCGGCGAACGCGAGGCGTTCCTGCGCGCCCCCGGGCGTGCGGGCGGTGACCGCGAACTCCGCGAGGTGGAAGTCCCCCCCGCGGCTGCGTCCGGGCTTCTCCCCGAGGTCCGCCAGGGCCTCCAGCCGGAAGCCGGTGACCCCCCGCTGCGCGAACGGCGCGCGCACGACGTACCGGGTGCGCACGGGGTCGCGTTCCCCGGTGCTGACCGAGTGGTCGGCGTTCGGGGGGAATAGGCGTTCCTCGTCTTCGGTGATGAAGGTGATCTCCTCCGGACGGAGCCGGGTCCAGCGGGCGGCGGGCAGGGTCAGGCCGCGCTCCCACTCCGGCACGCGGGTGACCGCGAGCGCGGCGACGTGCGCCGTGACGGGCGCTTCAAGGCGGGCCCGCTCTGCCTCCCACTCGGCTAGTTTCCGTTCGTAGGCCGCGAGTTCGGCGGGCCGCGGCGCGGGGACGTCGCGCTCGGCGGTGCGGTTGAAGAAGGCGTAGAGCTGGTAGAACTCGCGGATCGAGACCGGATCGTACTTGTGGGTGTGGCACTCGGCGCAGCCGACCGTGAGGCCGAGCCACACCGCGCCGGTCGTCGCCGCCCGGTCGACGGCGTTCTTCACCCGGTCGAGCTCCAAGTCCGCGCCGGCCTCGTCGTTCTTCAGCGAGTTGCGATGGAAGCCGGTCGCGATGCGCTGCTCCAGCGTCGGCTCCGGCAGGAGGTCACCGGCCAGCTGCTCTACCGTGAACCGGTCGAACGGCACGTCGCGGTTGACGGCGTCGATGACCCAGTCGCGGAACAGGTAGGCGTTCGGCCGCAGGGTGTCGTTGAGGTAACCGGCGCTGTCGGCGAAACGGGCCTGGTCGAGCCAGTGGCGGCCCCATCGCTCCCCAAAATGCGGCGAGGCGAGGAGTCGGTCGACGAGGCGTTCGACGGCGCCCGGGGCGCGGTCCGCGAGGAAGGCCTCCACGTCCGCCGGCGTGGGTGGTAGCCCAAGCAGGTCGAGGTGAAGGCGGCGGACGAGCGTCCGCGGGTCGGCTGCGGGCGCGGGGGCGATGCCCTCGCGGGCAAGCCGAGCGCGGACGAGGCGATCCACCGGGTGGGTGGCGCCGGCGATCTCCGGCAGCGTGGGGCGGACCGGGGCTTGGAAGGACCAGTGCGCGGGCTGTGGGGCGCCCTCGGCGATCCAACGCCGGAGGAGGTCCGTCTGCGCGGCGGACAGGGCCTTCTTGGCTTCGGGCGGCGGCATCACCTCGTCCGCGTGCGGCGAGGCGATGCGGTGCAACAGTTCGCTGTCGGCGGGGGCGCCGGGCACCACGGCGATCGCGCCGCTTTTGGCTGGTCCCCGCGCGGCGGCCGCGAGGTCGAGGCGCAGGCCACCCTTGCGCGAGGCGTCATCGGGTCCGTGGCAGTGGAAGCAGTGGCTGGAGAGGATTGGCCGGATGTCGCGGTCGTAGTCCACGGACGCGCCGGACGCGGCGGGCGCGAGGAGTGCCGCGGCGAGGGCGGCGGCGGGGAAACCGGGAATGGGGCGGCGCGGGAGCATCCGGGGTGGGACGAAAATCTAAGTTGAAGGCTCCGCACCGGCGAGTCGAGCGCGGGTGCGGGTTTGAGCTGGCTGCCGGCGGCGGGCGCGGCTGGGGTGCAGAGATGCGCGCGATCCGCATCCACGAGCACGGCGGCCCCGAGAAACTGGTCCTCGACGAAATTCCGGCCCCCGTCCCGGGTGCCGGCGAGTTGCGCCTCCGCGTAGAGGCCGCCGGGCTCAACTTCATCGACACCTACAAGCGGTCCGGCCTGTACCCGGTGCGGTTGCCGCACACCTTGGGTCAGGAGGCGGCGGGCGTAGTCACCGCGGTCGGGCCGGGCGTGACCGAGTTCCGGCTGGGTGACCGGGTGGCGAGCGCCTCCGTGGCGGGGGCCTGCGCGGACGAGGCCCTCGCGCCGGTGGCCCAGGTCGTGGCGGTCCCCGCGGGCGTGACCTCCGCGCAGGCGGCCGCCGTGATGCTGCAGGGGCTCACGGCGCATTACCTCACGGCGGACACCTGTCCGCTGCGGCCCGGCGAGACGGCGCTGGTGCACGCGGCGGCGGGCGGGGTGGGGTTGCTCTTGGTGCAACTGGCGAAGCGGCGCGGGGCGCGCGTGTTCGCCACGGTCGGCGACGACGCGAAGGCGGAATTGGCGCGGGCGGCGGGCGCGGACGCCGTGTGCGTGTACGCGCGAGAGGACTTCGCGGCGGCGGCGCGGGCGTTCACGGGCGGTCGCGGCGTCGACGTGGTGTACGACGGCGTCGGGCGGGCGACCTGGGAGGGCTCGCTGGCGAGCCTGCGCCCGCGCGGCCTGCTCGCATCTTTCGGTAACGCGAGCGGCCCCGTCCCGCCCGTCGCTCCGCTGGTGCTCTCGCAGCGCGGCTCCCTGTTTCTCACCCGCCCGACGCTCGCGCACTACGTGGCGACGCCGGCTGAGTTGCGCGCGCGGGCGGCGGACCTGTTCGCGTGGCTGGCCGACGGCTCGCTGCGGGTGCGGATCGGCGCGACCTTCCCGCTCGCGGGCACGGCGGACGCGCACCGGGCGCTCGAAGCCCGGGCGACCACCGGTAAGGTCCTGCTCCTGCCCTGAACCCCGGGGCGCGGTTCAGCGCTTCTCCGCGGGCGGGCGGACGTGCCAGTTCGCGGAGGGCACGTGCGCTGCGGTGAAGAACGCGCGCAGTTCGCGCACGACCTCGGGGTGCGCCGCGGCCACATTACGCGCCTCCATCTGGTCCTGCTCCAGGTCGTAGAGCTCGAACTGGTCGCGGCCCGGCTGAAGATGGCCCTTCCAGCGGCCCCAGCGGGCGGCCTGCTGAAAGCCGCCGCCGCTGTACTGTTCCCAGTAAAGTTTCCGGGTGCGCAGCTCCGGCTGCTCCCGGCCGAGCAGCGTCGGCACCACGCTCACCCCGTCCACCCCACCGGGCAACTGGGCGCCGCCCAGTTCGGCCAGCGTGGGTAAGACGTCGGCGAAGTACCACGGCGCGGAGCTCACGGCCCCCGCCGGCACGCGGCCGGGCCAGCGCACGATCATCGGCACCCGCAGCCCGCCCTCGTACGGCACTCCCTTTTTGCCGCGGAACGGGCCGACGCTGTCGAGCACCCCCTCGCGCCGCTCCACGCCGCCGTTGTCCGAACAGAAGAACACGATCGTGCGGTCGTCGAGGCCCAGCTCGCGCAGCAGCGCCATCAGGCGCCCGAGGTCACGGTCAAGGCGGGTCACCATCGCGGCGTGCACCTTGTAGTCCTGCGGCCAGTCGCGGTCGCCGTAGGTCTCGAGGCTGGGGACGACGTACTTCCCGTGCGGCAGAGTCCAGGCGAGATAGAGGAAGAAGCGGCGGTCGCGGTGGCGGCGCACGTAGTCGAGGGTGAAGTCCGCGAACAGGTCGTGGGAGTACTCCTTCGTCTGGCCGTTGAGGTTACCCTGCAGGGTGACGCGCTCCTCGTTCCGCCAGAGGTGGTCCGTGTAGTAGGTGTGGGCGTGCTGCTGGTTGAGGTAGCCGAACCACTCGTCGAAGCCCTTGCGGTTGGGGATGCCCGTGGTGCCGGGCTCCCCGAGGCCCCACTTGCCGGTGATGCCAGTGGCGTAACCGGCTTGGCGCAGGAGCATCGCGACGGTGACGTCACCCGGTTCGAGTGGCACGCGCCGCTGTTCGCCGACGCCACCGCTCATCCCGGAGTTGCCGCGCACGCGGGTGTGCCCGAGGTGCTGGCCGGTCATCAGGACGCTGCGGGACGGGGCGCAGACGGAGCCGCCGGCGTAGACGTCGGTGAACCGCAGGCCCTCGCGCGCGAGCTGGTCCGCGTGCGGCGTGCGGATGTGGCGCTGGCCGTAGGCGCCGACGTCGCCCCAGCCGAGGTCGTCGGCCATCAGGAAGATGATGTTGGGCCGCTTGGAGTCCGCGGGACCGGCGGCGGGCGCTGGCGCCGCGCGCAGGAGAGGGAGGAGCGGCAGGAGCGCAGCGAGGGCTGCCGCGAGAGGTAGACGGGCGGGGGCGAGGCGGGGAAGCGGGGTCATCGGGGTGCCCCGAGCAAAGCCGCTCAGCCCGGGGTGCCAAGTCCCGAAGACCGGCCCCCAGCCGACCCTCAGGCATCCGGGTCGGACGCGGCGGATTCCGGGGCGGCGGGGGGACGGAGGAAGGCGTGCAGCTCGGCGGCGAGGCGCGGGCCGAAGCCGGGCACCTCGGCGATCGCCTCCACCGGGGCGGCGCGGAGGCGCTGGATGTCGCTGAAGGCGGCGAGCAGGGCGGCGCGCCGGACGGGGCCGAGGCCCGGGAACTCGTCCAACACGCTCTCGCGCAGTCGCTGCGAGCGGAGGTCCGCGTTGTAGGTGTTGGCGAAGCGGTGGGCCTCGTCGCGGAGGCGCTGCAGCAGGTTCAGGCCGGGGTGGTTGAGGGACAGGTTGAGCGGCGCGCGGCCGTCGGCGAAGAGGATCGTCTCGTGGCGCTTGGCGAGGCCGATGACGGCCGGCGGGGTGAGGTCGAGCGCGAGAAAGGCGCGCAGCGCGGCCCCGATCTGGCCCCGGCCGCCGTCGATTACCACGAGGTCGGGCAACGGCTTGCCCTCGGCGGCGAGGCGGCGGTAGCGGCGGCCCACCACCTCCTCCATCGCGCGGTAGTCGTCGTTGCCCACAAAGCTGCGGATCTGGAAACGGCGGTACTGGTCCTTGTCTGGCTTGCCGTCGGTGAAGCGCACCATCGCGGCGACCACGAACGTGCCCGAAATATGCGAGATGTCGAAGCACTCCATCGCCGCCGGCGGCGTGGGCAGGGCGAGGGCCTCCCGCAGGGCCTCCAGCGCGGCCGCGCCCCCAGCGGGTCGCACGGGATCGGCGCGCTCAAAGCGGCGGGTCCGCCGTAGCGTCTCCTCCAGCGCGAAGACGATGTCGCGTAGCTCCGCCGCCCGCTCGAAATCGCGGCGCTCCGCGGCCGTGGTCATCTCCCCGCGCAGCGAGTCGACCCACTCGCGGGACTTCCCCTCGAGGAAAGTGCAGGCGGCCTCGACCCGTTCGCGGTAAGCCGCGGCGGTGACGACGTGGTCGCCTCCGTACAGCTCCGCGCGTACGTCGTCGTACAGGCGCCAGGTCCCGTCCTCCAGCCGGGCGGGGGTGCCGTCGGCGAGCAGCACCCCGAATTGGCGCCGTATCTGCGCGAGCGTGCGGCGCAACAGGCCGCTGTGGGCGAACGGACCGAAGTAGCGCGCGCGGTCCTCCTTGCGCAGGCGGGTGAGGCGGAAGCGCGGCAGCTCCTCGCCCAAATCCACCCGCACGAGCAGGAAGCGCTTGTCGTCGGTGAAGTCGGTGTTGTACCGCGGCCGCCACTGCTTGATCAGGCGGCCCTCCAGCAGCAGCGCCTCCGGCTCGGAGCGGACCTCGATCACCTCGAAGTCGGCGATCAGGTCGAGCAGGGCGCGGATCTTGGGCTGCGAGGTGCGAAAGGCGCGGCTCCGCTGGAAATAGGACGAGACGCGGTGGCGGAGGCTG
>JBILWD010000133.1:0-9670 GCA_044370095.1 Opitutaceae bacterium
GCCTTCCCCCGCTGGTCCCGCCTCCCCGGCGCCGAACGCGGGAAATACCTCTTCCGCCTCGCGCGCCTCCTCCAGGACCGCGCCCGCGAGTTCGCCGTCGCCGAGACGATGGACAACGGCAAGCCAATCCGGGAAACGCGCGACTTCGATGTCCCTTCGGCCGCCGCGCACTTCTTCTATCACGCTGGCTGGGCCGACAAGCTGGCGTATCTCGCCCCCGGCCGCACCGTTGCCCCGCTTGGCGTCGTGGGCCAGGTGATCCCTTGGAACTTCCCGCTGCTGATGCTCGCGTGGAAGATCGCGCCCGCCCTCGCCGCCGGGAACTGCGTCGTCCTCAAGCCCGCCTCGAACACGCCGCTCACCGCGGTGAAGCTCGCCGAGCTCCTGCAGGAGGCCGAGCTGCCCCCGGGCGTCGTCAACATTGTCACCGGTCCCGGTGCCACCGGGGCGCACCTGCTCGCGCACCCACTGGTCCGTAAGGTCGCGTTCACCGGCTCGACCGAGGTCGGCAAAGTGATCCTCCGCTCCGTCGCCGGCGCGGGGAAGCGGCTCACGATGGAGCTCGGGGGCAAGGCGGCGAACATTGTTTTCGCCGACGCCCCGCTCGATCAGGCGGTCGAGGGGATCGTCAACGGCATCTTCTTCAACCAGGGCCAGGTCTGCTGCGCCGGCTCCCGCCTCCTCGTCCAGGAATCGGTCGCGGAGCGCGTCGTCGCCCAGCTGCGCCGCCGCCTCCAGGTGCTCCGGGTGGGCGACCCGCTCGACAAGAACACCGACCTCGGCGCGATTGTCTCGCGCGAGCAGCGCGACGTGATCCGCGGTTACCTCCGCGCTGGGGTGGCGGAGGGCGCCGAGCTCTGGCAGGCCCCTTTCCGCGCGCCCGCCCGGGGGTTCTACGTCGCCCCCGCGGTCTTCACCGGCGTCACCCAGAGCCACCGCATCGCCCGCGAGGAGATCTTCGGGCCGGTGCTGAGCGTGCTCACGTTCCGCACTGTCGAGGAGGCGGTGGAGAAGGCCAACAACACGCCGTACGGGCTGAGCGCCGGGGTGTGGACCGACAAGGGGTCGCTCATCCTGCGGCTGGCGACGGAGCTGCGCGCTGGCGTGGTCTGGGCCAATACGTTCAACAAGTTCGACCCGTCGTCGCCCTTCGGCGGCTACAAGGAGAGCGGCTTCGGCCGCGAGGGCGGCCGCCACGGCCTGCTCGAGTATTGCGCCGTCACCTGACCTGCCCATGCCCCGCCTGCCCGTCACCAAGACCCCCAAGCCCTACGTCGGCGGCGCCTTCATCCGCTCGGAGAGCGGACGCACGCGGCCGCTAGCGGACGCGACCGGCGCCTTCTTTGCGCACGTGCCGCTCTGTACCCGCAAGGACCTGCGCAACGCGGTCGAGGCCGCCGCCAAGGCCGGCCCCGGCTGGGCCCGCCGCACCGCCTACAACCGCGGCCAGATCCTCTACCGCCTCGCCGAGATGCTCGAGGCCCGCCGGGCCGAGTTCGCCGCCGCCCTCGTGCGCTTCGGCGCCCGCCGCACCGCCGCGCTCCGCGAGGTCGACGCCGCCACCGACCGCCTCGTGCACTACGCCGGCTGGGCCGACAAGTACGAGCAGCTGCTCGGCGGCGTGAACCCGGTCGCCGGCCCCTACTTCAACTTCACGGTCTCTGAGCCGATGGGCGTCGTCGGCGTCATCGCCCCCGCCACGCCTGCGTTGCTCGGCCTGATCTCGCTCACCGCACCCGTGATCGTCAGCGGGAACACCGCCGTGGTCCTCGCCTCGGAGCCGCAGCCCTACCCGGCGATCCTCCTCGGCGAACTCCTCGCCACCAGCGACCTGCCCGGCGGGGTGGTCAACGTGCTCACGGGGGCGCGCGCTGACCTGCTGCCCACCTTCGCGACCCACGCGCACCTGCGCGGCCTCAGCGCGGTCGCCGACGCCGCCGAGCGCCGCGTGCTCGACCTCGGCGCCGCGGAAAGCGTGAAGCGCGTGCGTTACACGCCGGACGCCCCCCTGGCCGTCTGGCTTGGCGGCGCCGCGCAGGGCCTCGAGTCCATCCGCGCCTTCATCGAGCCCAAGACCACCTGGCATCCAATCGGCGCATGAAGCTCCCGCTCCTCCCCGTCCTGCTCGCCCTCGCGGTCGGCGCCCTCCGGGCCGCCGCGCCCGTCCCCCCGCCGCCGGTCCCGCCTGCCGCCGCGCCGGCGCCCGACGCGGCGGAGGATCGCCGCGCGCGCGAGTTGGTCGCCCGGCCCGCCTTCCAGGCTGCCGTCCGCGCGTACGACCGCGATTTCGAGCGCTTCGTGCGCGAGCTGATCCTGCTCACCGAGATCCCGGCGCCGCCCTTCGGCGAAAAGGCCCGCGGCGAGGCCTTCGCCCGTCTCCTGCGCGAGGCCGGGTTGACCGACGTCACGACCGACGCCGAGGGCAACGTCATCGGCCGCCGCCCGGGACGCCCCGGCGGCTCCGCGCCGCTCCTCGCCCTTGCCGCGCATCTGGATACCGTGTTCCCGGCCGAGACCGACGTCCGCGTCAAGCGCTCGGGCACCCGCCTGATCGCCCCCGGCGTCGGCGACGACACCCGCGGCCTGGCGTTGCTCCTCGCGATCATCCGCGCCCTCGGCGCCGCCGGGATCGAGACGCCCGGCGACCTCCTTTTCATCGGCAACGTGGGGGAGGAAGGCCCAGGCGACCTCCGCGGGATGCGTTACCTCTTTCAACGCGGCCCGTGGCAGGGGCGCATTCCGCGCTTCATCTCGATCGACGGCAGCAACAACGACCTCATCACCAACGGCGCCCTCGGCAGCCTGCGCTACCGCGTGACGTTCAAGGGCCCCGGCGGCCACAGCTGGGGTGCCTTCGGGCAGGTGAATCCCGCGTTCGCCCTCGGCCACGCGATGGCGGCCCTCGGCCGCGTAGTCGTGCCCCGCCAGCCCAAGGTTTCCTACAACGTCGGCGTCATCAGCGGCGGGACCTCCGTCAACTCCATCCCCTACGAGGTCACGATGGAGGTCGACCTGCGCTCCGTCTCGCCGGAGGAGCTGCGCAAGGTCGACGCCCGCTTCAAGGAGATCGTCGAGGCCGCCGTCGCCGAGGAGAATGCCGCGCGCGCCACCACCTTCGGCCGCGTCACCGCCGAGGTGAAGCTGATCGGCGACCGGCCCTCGGGCACCACGTCGCCGGAGACCGCCGAACTGCGCCAGGTCGCGGCCACGATGCGGGCCTTCGACAAGGTGGCCGTCTGGAACATCAGCAGCACGGACTCGAACCTGCCGATCAGCCTCGGCCTGCCCGCCTTCACGATCTCCTCCCAGTCCGCCCGCCGCGGCGGCCGCTCCCACTCGCTCGACGAGTGGACCGACGTCGAGCAGCCGACGGCGGTGCAGGACTTCGCCCTCGCGCTGGCCCTGATCCTCGGCGTCGCCGAGCTGCCCTGAGTTTCCGGCGATGATCGCGGCGAACGGGCTCACCAAGGTATTCCGGGACCGTCGCCGCGGGGAGCTCCGCGCGGTTGACGACGTGTCCTTCACCGTGGAGCCCGGGCGCATCTATGGCCTGCTCGGCGCGAACGGCGCGGGCAAGACCACGACGCTGCGGCTCCTCGCGACACTGCTGCGCCCCACCGCCGGCACCGCCGAGGTCGCGGGCCGCGACATCAACCTGGACCCCGCCGGGGTCCGCGCGCGCGTCGGGTTCCTCGCCACCTCCACCGCCCTCTACGGCCGCCTCACCGCCCGTGAAACGCTGGAATACTTCGGGCGCCTCCACGGGCTGGCCCCCGACGTCCTCCGCGCCCGCATCGACCTGCTCGCCGACGAGCTCGAGATGCACGCGTTCCTTGATCGACGCTGTGACTCCTTCTCCACCGGGATGAAGCAGAAGACGTCCATCGCCCGCACGCTGGTCCACGACCCCGCGGTGATGATCTTCGACGAGCCCACCCTCGGCCTCGACGTGATGGCCGCCCGCGCCGTGGTCCGCTTCGTCCGCGCCTGTCGCGACCGCGGCAAAACCGTGATTTACTCGACCCACGTGATGAGCGAGGTGGAGAAATTGTGCGACGTGATCGGGATCATCCACGGCGGGCGCCTGCGTGACGAGGGATCGCTCGCCGACTTGCGGGCCCGCCACGGCGAGACGGACCTCGAGGAGATCTTTGTCCGCGTCGTCGGCGGCGAACCCGCCCCGCCCCCGCTGCTGCCGCCCCGATGAACGCCGCCCACGTCTGGATCATCTACCGCAAGGAGCTCCGCGACGCGCTGCGCGACCGGCGCACGCTCATCTCCTCGATCGTGGTCCCCACGCTCTTGATGCCGCTGCTGCTCTTTGGGGTCGGCCGGCTGATGCAGCGCGCCGTGGCCGAAGCGCGTGAGGAGGTACCGGCGGTGGCGGTGCTCGGCGGGGAGAGCGCCCCGGCGCTGCTGGCCCGGCTGTCCGGCGACGCCCGCGTGCGTCTCGTCCCGGTCCCCGCGGACTGGCGCGAGGCGATCGCGGCCAAGCGGCTGCGCGCGGTGCTTGAGGTCCCCGAGCGGCTGGAGGAGCGCCTTCGCTCCGGTGAGGCTTCGCCCGCGGTCCGCATCTTCCATTACCAGGGCGAGCTGAAGTCCGAGAACGGCGCGCGCGTCACTGAGCGCATCGTCGTCGAGCACCGGGAGCGTGTCGTCACGGAGCGCCTCGCGGCGCGCGGGCTCAGCCCGGACGCGGTGCGGCCGTTCGAGGTGCGACGCGAGAACGTGGCCCCGCCGGAAAAGGTCGGCGGCAACCTCTTCGGCGGACTCGTCCCGTACTTCATCATCTTGCTCTGCTTTACCGGCGCGATCTACCCGGCGATGGATATCACGGCCGGGGAGAAAGAGCGGGGCACGATGGAGACGCTGCTCTGCAGCCCCGTCGCGCGGCTCGACCTGGTGCTCGGGAAGTTCCTCCTCGTGCTGACGGGGTCGTTGGCCTCGATGTTCTTCGTGGTGGCGTCAATGGCGGGCAGCGCCCTCCTCGGCGGGGCGCTCTTCTTCGGGTCCTCCGGAGCCGCCGCGGCGGCCGCGCTACCGCCCGGCACCGCGGCCGGCGGAATGGGCTCGCTCCCGACGATCGACCCGCTCGGGCTGGCCGGCGTTTTCGCGATGGTCCTGCCCGTCGCGGTGCTGTTCTCCGCCGTCGCCCTTACCGTCTCCCTGTTCGCCAAGAGCTACAAGGAGGCCCAGAGCTACCTCGGGCCGCTGATCGTGGTCGTTCTCGTGCCGGGGATGATCGCCGCCCTGCCCGGCACCGAGCTCACCGCGCGGACCGCGCTCATCCCGCTGCTCAACCTGAGCCTCGTCTGCAAGGAGATGCTCTCCGGTTCGTGGCCCTGGGGCTACATCGCGCTGATCTTCGGCTCCTCCTCGCTTTACGCGGCCGGCGCCCTCGCCCTCGCGGTGAAGATGTTCAACCGCGAGGACGTCCTGTTCCGCAGCTGACCTGCCCATGCTCCCGCCGCAGATCATCGCCCGCAAACGGGACGGTCACGCCCTCACCGCCGCGGAAATCGAGGCGTTCGTCCGCGGCGCCACCGACGGCTCCTGGGCCGACTACCAGCTCAGCGCCCTGCTGATGGCGATCTGCCTGCGCGGCCTCAATGCGGAGGAGACCACGCTCTACACGACGGCAATGACGCGCTCGGGCGCGATCGCCGACCTGTCCGGAATCCCCGGGATCAAGGTCGACAAGCACTCCACGGGTGGGGTGGGGGACAAGGTCTCCCTTGTCCTCGCCCCGTGGGTCGCGGCCTGCGGCGTCCCGGTGCCGATGATCAGCGGCCGCGGGCTCGGACACTCCGGGGGCACGCTGGACAAGCTCGAGGCCATCGCGGGCTTCCGCACCGCGCTGTCCCCCGCGGAGTACCGCGATCAGGTCGCGCGCATCGGGTGCGCCCTGATCGGCCAGACCCCCGAGCTGGCCCCGGCCGACCGCCGGTTCTACGCGCTGCGGGACGTCACCGCGACGGTCGAGTCCATCCCGCTGATCTGCGGCTCCATCCTTTCCAAGAAGCTGGCCGCGGGGATCGACGCCCTGGTGCTGGACGTGAAGTTCGGCCGCGGCGCCTTCATGACCGACCTGTCCGCGGCGAGGGAACTGGCGGCGACGCTGGTCCGCGTGGGTCGCGCCGCCGGCAAACAGGTGCGAGCGCTGCTGACCCGGATGGATGCGCCGCTGGGCCGGGCGGTGGGCAATGCGCTCGAGGTGGCCGAGGCGATTGCGGCGCTGCGGGGTGCGGGGTCGGGGGACCTGATGGAGATCACGCGGGCGCTGGGCGTGGAGATGCTGTTGCTCGGTGGTGTCGCGGCGGATCCGGCGGCGGCGAACGCGCGGCTCGACGCCGCCCTGGCGAGCGGGGCCGCCGCCGCGAAGTTCCGGGAGGTCGTCGCCGCGCAGGGGGGCGATGCCCGGGTGGTGGACGAGCCCGGGCGACTGCCGGTCGCGCGGCGGATCGAGCCGGTGCGGGCGCCGCGGGCGGGTTTCATCACGGCGGTGGATGCCCGCGCGGTGGCCTACGCAGCCCTGCGGCTCGGGGCCGGTCGCGCGCGCGCGGAGGACACCGTGGATCCCGCCGTCGGCGTGGCCGGCCTGCGTCAGGTGGGGGAGGCGGTTGCCGCCGGCCAGCCCTTGGCGTGGCTGCACGCGAACGACCTTGCCGGCCTCGACGAAGCCCGGGCCCTGCTGGCCGGGGCGTTCACCGTCGGGGAGAAGCGGGTCCCGCCGCCCCCGCGGGTCGCCGAGCGGATCGGGGAGTAAGGCGGTCGCGGGGCCTAGGCTCCGCGCTCCATCTCCTCGAGTTCGGAGGCAGCCTTTTCCCAGGCCGTGGTGGCTTCGCCGAGCTGGTCCACGATCGTGGACAGTTCCCGGTTCAGGTGATGGAAGCGGCCTTTGTCGGCGTAGGTCTCCGGGGCCTCGAGGGCCGCGGTGATCTCTGCCTGCTTCGCCTCCAGCTCCGTCACGGCCTTCTCCAGCTGGCCGACGCGCTCGCGGAATTTCCGCACCTCCGCGGCGGACGCTTTTTTCTGGGCCGGGGCGGCTGGCGCGGGGGCGGGAGCCGGTGCGGCGGCTTGTTTCGGCCGGGCGTCGGTGAAGCCGGCGGTCAGCGCGGCGCGGGCGTCGCCCGCCCGCGATTTCTCGAGGTAATAGTCGTAGTTGCCCGCGTAGGGCGTGAGGCGGCCGCTGTGCACGTGCAGCACGTTCTCGGCGAGCGCGCGAATGAAGTGCACGTCGTGGCTGATGAAGATCAGCGTGCCCTCGTAGGACTTGAGCGCGTGGATCAGCGCGTCGATCGACGCGATGTCGAGGTGCGTGGTCGGCTCGTCCATCAGCAGCAGGTTCGGCGGCTTTACGAGGATGCGGGCGAGGGCGAGGCGCGACTTCTCGCCGCCCGAGAGCACACCGATCGGCTTGTGGACGTCGTCCTTGCGGAAAAGGAAGGCGCCGAGGATCGCGCGGGCCTGCTGCTCGGTGAGCTGGTTCTCGTTCGTCCGCAGCTCCATCACGTTCTCGAAGACGGACAGCTCCGGCTTCAGGTTGTCGAGGCGGTTCTGGGCGAAGTAGCCGGTGAACACATTGCTGCCGAGCTCGCGTTCGCCGCCTTGGATCGGGAGCACGCCGGCGAGGATCTTGAGCAGCGTGGACTTGCCCGCGCCGTTGGGACCGACGAGCACGATGCGCTGGCCGCGTTCGGCGGTGAAGTTGAGGTCGCGGTAGACGACGTGGTCGCCGTAGGCCTGCCGGACTTTGGCGAGCTCGATCACCTTGAGGCCGGAGCGGGGCGGCTGCGGGAAGCGGAAGTTGATCCGCTTGAGCTCCTCTTGCGGCTCCTCGACGGCGACCTCCTGCAGCCGCTCGATCTGCTTCTCCTTCGATTTTGCGCGGGAGGCCATCGAGGCCTTGGCGCCGAAGCGGTCGACGAACTTCTGCAGGTGGGCGATCTCGCGCTGCTGATTCTTAAACAGCGCCGCCTGCTGGTCCTTCCGGGCCGCCTTCTCCTGCAGAAAGTTGTCGTAGTTTCCGTGGTAGTAATGGAGCCGCCCGCCGCGCAGCTCCAGCATCCCGGTGCAGAGGGCGTTGAGGAAGGCGCGGTCGTGCGAAATGACGACGAGGCCGCCCGGGTAGCGGGTCAGGTAATCCTGAAACCAGAGCAGGGCCTCGAGATCGAGGTGATTGGTGGGCTCGTCGAGCAGCAGCAGGGCGGGCTCGGCCACGAGCAGGCGGGCGAGGTGGGCGCGCATCACCCAGCCGCCGGAGAAGGTCTTCGCCGGTAGGTCGGCGTCGCCCTCGCGGAACCCGAGACCGGCGAGGATCTTCCGGGCGCGCGGCTCCAAGGTGTAGTCGATGTCGAAGTCGTCCTCCGTGGGCTCCAGGCGCTTCCCGCTGGTGGCGATGTGCAGGATGGTCTCTTCGCCGGCCGGCGCGCTCTCCTGCGGCAGGAAGCCGAAGTCCGCCCCGCGTTCCCACTCGATCGTGCCGGTGTCCGGCCGCTCCTCGCCGAGGATCAGATTGAAGAGGGTCGACTTGCCCGCGCCATTGGGCCCCACCAGCCCGAGGCGGTCGGTGCGGGCGATGAAAAGCGACACCTCGGCGAACAGTTCGCGGGTGCCGTAGGACTTGGAAACATCGGCGATCGTCAGCATCGAAGCCGGCGACCACACCGGCTCGCGCCCGGCGCGTCAACCGTGGCGTGCACGCGGGGCGCCGGGCCTCACCGCGCCCGGGCGAGCGCGATGCAGCCTGCGACCGCCACGAGGCCTCCGAGGATCGCGCGCTTCCCGGGCCGGTCGCCCTCCAGCCAGAACGCGATCGGCATCGCCAGCAGCGGCGCGGTGGCGGCGATCGGCAGCACGAGACCGCTTGGCGTGGTTGCCAGCGCCCATTGGTAGCAGCCGACGCCGATGACCGGCCCCGCGAGGCCGTTCGCCACCATCCAGGCCCAGCCGGCCCCGGGCTGGTCGGAGGCCCCGGGATGCCGGTACGGTGCCCACGGCGACTCCGCCGTGCGTCCCCAACGCCCCTGCACCGCGAACCACAGCGTGGTGAAGAGCAGCCCCGCCAAGATCCGCTGGTAGGCCGCGGTGAGCCCGAAGGTCGCGTTGCCCACCAGTTCCCCCGCCGCCTCCGCCACCTGCACCCCCTTGCGGCTGACCAGCGCGCCGAAGCCCTGACCGCACGCCGCGAGGAAGGCGAACCCGAGCGCCGCCGCTCCGCCCGCCAACGGTCCGCCTCCTCGCCCAGGCGAAAGCGCGAGCGCTACCCCCGCGAGGATTACGGTCCCCCATAGCATCTCAGGGGCGGTGATCCGGGTGCCCAGCCAGAGCCATTCCCCCGCGGCCGCGAGCGGCGCCGCGAGGCATTGGACGATGAGCACCGTCAGCCGCGAACCCAGGCGGGGCAGGGCCGCGTAGACCGCTAGGTCGCCGAGTCCCATCCCGATCACCCCGCTGAGGAAAAACCAGCCCGTGCTCGTGCTGCCGAGTCCCCCGCCTGCCGTGTGGGCAAACGCCCCGAGCACCAGAGTCGCCACCATCAGGCGGCCCAAATTCGCCCGCGCTGGCCCAAAGTGCCGCAGGCTCCGGTTCGCGCAGCTCGCGCTCAGCGCGAAAAAGGTGGCGGCAAACAAGGCGGCAAACATCCCCCACGGAGCCGCCCCTGAACTGG
>JBILWD010000134.1:0-9669 GCA_044370095.1 Opitutaceae bacterium
GAAGCACAGCCATTCGAGGACGACAACGGCCAGCAGCACGGTCTCGTGCCGGAGGGCGGGACGGGAGACGGTGGGAGAAGGCGACATCAGGCAGGGCGACCGCGGGCGCGTTCGGCGGCTACGGCGAGGAGGATGATCGTGCCTTGGATGGCCTTTTCCCAATGGGCCTCGATCCGCAGGTGCGTGAGGGCGGGCGCCACGGTGGCCAGCAACAGCAGGCCGAGGAGCACCCCGGCCAGGCGTCCGCGGCCCCCGGCGATCGCCACGCCGCCTACGACGACGGCCGCGATCGCCTTCAGCTCAAGCCCCGTGCCCGACTTTGGGTCCACCTGCGGGGACTGGATCACATTCATCAGCGCCGCGAGCGCGGTGAGGGCCCCGGCGGCGGTGAAAGCACCGAAGGTGACGGCCCCGGGGCGGATGCCCGCCAGTCGCGCCGCCTCGGCGTCCGAGCCTACCGCGTACAGGTGGCGTCCCGCCGCGAGGTGGCGGGACGCGAGGGCGAGGATCGTGAGCAGGCCGAGCGCGGCGGCGATGAGGGTCCACTGGCCGGCGGTCTGGCCGAGGCCCAGCCATTGCAGGCCGTCGGGCAGGTTGACGAACGCGCCCTGGCGCCACCACCGCAGCCCCTCGCGCCACGTGACCATCGTCGCGAGGGTCACCACGATAGAGGGAAGGCCGAGGCCGGCGACGAGCAGGCCGTTGAGCGCCCCCAGCGCGGTGCCGAGCGCGAGCGCGCCGGCGGCGACGGCGGCCGGGGGCCAGCCCTCGGCGGCGAGGAGCCCGGCGGCGACGCTGACCACGGCGAACTGGGAGCCGCTGGAGATATCGATCTGGCGGCAGACGATGACCATCGCCGCCCCGCAGGCGACGAGCAGGACCGGCGCCTCGCGGGCGGCGAGGGAAAGCAGCGGCTGCGGGGCGAAGAACCCGGGGGCGAACACCGCCAGTGCGCCCAGCAGGGCGGCGAGCGCGAGGCCTACGGAAAGTTCCCGCGGCCAGGCTTTCATCGGGCGGCCTCCGTCGCGCGGCCGAGCGCCGCGGCCATCACGGTGTCGGGCGTCGCGTCCCCCGGCAGCACGGCCGTCAGCGTGCCACCGCGCATCACCCCGATCCGGTCGCTCATCCCGATCACCTCCGGCAGGTCGCTCGAGATGAGCAGCACCGCGAGGCCCTCGCTGGCGAGTCGTCGCACGAGGCGGTGGATCTCGACCTTGGCGCCGATGTCGACGCCCTGGGTGGGCTCGTCGAGGATCAGGACCCGCGGGCCGGTGGCCAGCCAGCGGGCGAGCGCGACCTTCTGCTGGTTGCCTCCGGAGAGGCTGCCCGCGGGGGTGAAGGGTCCGCCGCCGCGGATGCCGAGGTCCCGGATAAAGTCTTCGGTAAGCCGTCGTTCGGCCGTCCGGCGCAGCCAGCCGCCCGGGAATAGCCGCCGGTGGCTCGCGAGGGAGGCGTTGTGGGCGAGCGGCAGGTCGAGAATCACCCCGTGGCGCCGGCGATCCTCGGGGACGTACGCAAGGCCCAGCTGGACGGCCTCCCGGGGGCTCTGGGGGCGCACGGGCCGGCCAGCCAGCTCGATGGTCCCCGCGTCCGCCGGGGTGAGTCCGAACAGGATGCGGGCCAGTTCCGTGCGGCCGGCGCCCACGAGGCCCGCGAGGCCGAGGATTTCCCCGGCGTGGAGGTCGAAGCTCACGTCCCGCACGCCGGCGTCGCGGCGGCCGAGGCCGCGCACCCGCAGCACGGCGTCGCCGGGCGGGTGTTCCGCGGGCGGGTAGGGTTGCGCGACCTCCCGGCCCACCATCAGGCGGATCAACTCGGGTTCAGTGAGGCCGGCGGCGGGCCGGGTGCCGACGCTCTCGCCGTCGCGGAGCACGGTGACGCGGTCCGCGAGGGCGAAGATCTCCTCCAGTCGGTGGGTGATGTAGATCACGCCCGTGCCCTGGGCGCGGAGCTCGCGCACCACGCCGTGGAGCCGCGTCTGGTCGGCCTGCGTTAGGGAGGCGGTGGGCTCGTCCATAATCACGATCCGCGCGCCGGCGCCGAGGGCGCAGGCGATCTCGACCAGCTGTTGCTCGGGCATCGAGAGGTTGCGGACCTCGCGGCGGGGATCAAGCCGGGCGCCGACGCGCTCGAGCAGGGCGGTGGCGCGCTCGTGCCGCGCCGGCCAGTCGACGCGGCGGAGCGCGCCGCCGGTCTCGAGGCGGAGGGCGAGGTTTTCGGCGATGGAGAGGTCAGGGAAGAGGGCTGGCTGCTGGTAAATGCAGGCGATGCCGAGCCGGTGTGCGGCGCGGGGGTCAAGGGGTCCGGTCGGGTGGCCGTCCACGGTGACCGTGCCGGTGTCGGGCCGGTGGGCGCCGGTAATGATGCGGATGAGCGTGCTCTTGCCGGCGCCGTTCTCCCCAAGGAGGGCGTGCACCTCGCCGGCGCGCAGGTCGAAGTCGACGCCCCGGAGCGCGCGCGCGCCGCCGAATGACTTCGTCAGGCGGCGCAGTTCGAGGAGCGGGGCGGACATTGGGGCGACGGACGGTGATGGCGCGGGCAGGTGACACGGGCCAGAGAAAAGGCCGGGGGTGGCGATGCCATCCCGGCGGGGTTGGACAGTCCAGCGGGCGGGCCGCGGGTGCGGGGTTGCGCTACGCGGCCGTCTCTGAACCATCGCCGGCCGATGAGCGCCGCTCCCGACTCGTGGCTTGATCTCCTGCCGTTCCGCCGCCGGTTGGCGCGCGAGAACCGGCGGCTGCGGGAGGAACTGGCCCGGTTGCGGGCGGACCAGGCGGAGTGGGCGCGCTTCTTCCCGCCGGGCCACTTCTATTCCCCGCTCCCGTCGCGGGCCGAGGTGGCCGAGGCGTTCGCGCGGGGAATAGCCGGCCCGCCGTTCCCCGGAATCGACCTGAACGAGGCGGCTCAGTGGGAGCGCCTCGAGCGGTTCGCGGCGTGGTACCCGGAGCAGCCCTTCCCGGAGCAACCCGACCCCGCGCGCCGTTTCCATCTCGCGAACCCGTCCTACGGTCATTTCGACGCGATTATGCTGTATGGGATGCTGCGCGAAGCGCAGCCGCGCCGGGTGATTGAGGTGGGGTCCGGCTTCAGCTCGGCGGCGATGCTCGATCTCAACGAGCACGTGTTCGGCGGGCGGATCGAATTCACCTTCATCGACCCCGATATGCGCCGGCTGCGGCCACTGCTGCGGCCGGACGACGCGGGCCGCTGCACGCTGGTCGAGCGCCGGGTGCAGGAGGTGCCGCTCGCGACGTTCGCCGCGCTGCGGGAGAACGACGTGCTGTTCATCGATTCCTCGCACGTCAGCAAGGTGGGCAGCGACGTGAACCGGCTCTACCTCGAGGTGCTCCCCGCGCTGGCGCCGGGCGTGCTCGTGCACATCCACGACGTCGCCGGAAACCTGGAGTACCCCCGGGAGTGGCTCGACGAGGGGCGCGCTTGGAACGAGCAGTACCTGCTGCGCGCGTTCCTGATGCACAACGCGGCCTGGCGCATCGAGCTCTTTACCGGCCTGCTATTCAACACGCGGCACGAGTGGTTCCGGGAACGGATGCCCTTGTGCGCCCGTGGCGGTGGCGGTCAGCTTTGGCTTCGCCGCGTCGCCGCCTGAGTCGCCCCCAGCCCGCCCGGGGGGGGCGGGTAGTCGCAGCCGGAAGATGCTACCGCAGGGCTGGCGCGGCTCGTATTCCAAGGTGCCGCCGAGCGCCCGGAGGTAGGCTTTGGTGATCGCCAGTCCGAGACCGAACCCGCCGCTGGCGCGGCCGCGCCCCGGGTCCGGCCGGTAAAAACGCCCCGTGAGCCTCGGCCGGTCCTCGGTTCGGATGCCCGGACCCTCGTCCGCGACCTCGATGAGCACCACCCCGGGTTCGGCCCGACTGGAGACGCGTACCTCTGAATCCGGGGGCGCGTACTTGATCGCGTTGTCGATCAGGTTCTGCAGCGCTTGGCGCAGGATAACGGGATCCGTCTGAACCTGCAGGCCCGCCTCCGCGACGACGAGGCTTTGGTTCTTCTGTTCGGCGAGGATGCCCAGTTCCTGCGCGCAAGCGCCGAGCAGCTCGTCGAGCGCGCAGTGAGCCGGCCGCAGCGCCTCGCCGCGACCCTCCGCGCTCGCCAACTGCAGCAGCCGTTCGACCAGCTGTTGCAGGCGCTGCGCCTCCTCGAGCATCGAGGCGATGATTTCGCGGTACTCCTCCTCCGACCGGCCCCGCCGAAGCCCGACCTCGCCGACGTTCCGCAACGTGGTCAGGGGTGTGCGGAGCTCGTGGGAGGCGTCGGCCACAAAGCGATCCAGCGCCTCGAAGGAGTTCTGCAGACGGTCCAACGTGACGTTGAATACCCCCGCGAGGCGGCCTAGCTCGTCGTGCGGGTTGGCGACCGGGAGCCGCCGCTGGAGATCCAGCGCGGTGATCCGCTGCGCCTCGGCGGCCATCCGGTCGAGCGGGAGCAGCCAGCGCCGGGTGAAGAAATAGCCGCCGGCGACGAGGAGCGTCACCACGATTGGCAGGGCGACGAGAATGATGAGCTGCAGGTCAGGGAGGGCGTCTGCGTGGGGCTGATGGACCCGGATCAGGCGCAGCAACCACGGACCGGTGGCCTCGGGCGGCGCGAATGGGACGGTGAGCGTGCGCAGGCGGAGGTCTGGCGCGACGAAGAAAACGCTGATGGTGCCGGGGGCGGCGAGGCGGTTGGGCGGCGGCAGCAGCAGGTTGCGGTTCTCGGTGAAAGGCCAGCGCCGAACTACTAGGTTGCCCCGGTCGTCCCAGAGCTCGAACCACGGGTGTTCGGAAGCGTCGGACTGCCCCGTGGCCAGCTCCGCACCCTGCCAGCTCAAGGCGGGCCCCGTCGTCACCTTTAGCTCCTGTTCCACCTGAGCGAGATCCTGCCGCAGTTGGTGGTCGAGGGGCCGGGCTAGCCGCACCGCGACAAAGGCGTAGAGCGTCGCCGCGAAGAGGGAGACTAAGGCTGTGCCGCCGGCCGCGTACCAGAGGGCCAGCCGGGACCGGAGCGTCAGCTTCGCCCACCACGCGCCGAGCCTCCGCTCCAGAGGAATCACGGGCCCAGCTGCTCCATCTTGTAGCCGATCCCGCGCTGCGTTTGGATCAGGCGGTCGACCCCCGGAAAATCTACCTTTTTGCGCAGGCGCATCATCTGCACGTCGATGACGTTGTCCAAGGAGGTCATCCGGTGAACCTGTTTCCAGACGTCCCGCTCGAGCATCTCGCGGGTCACGGTCTGCCCTTGGTTGCGCATTAGGTATTCCAGCACGTCGACCTCGCGCGGGGTCAGGCGAATCTCCTGCCCGGAGCGCACCGCGATGCGGGCGCGGGTGTCGAGCTGGAGGTCGCCGCACTGCAGGTTGCGGCCCGCGGCCCAATTGGGCCGGCGCAGCAGCGCGCGGCAGCGGGCGATCAGCTCCGCAAAGGCGAACGGCTTCGGCAGGTAGTCGTCGGCGCCGTTGTCCAGCCCGAGGAGCCGGTCGGTCAGCGTGCCGCGGGCGGTGAGCATCAGGACCGGCGTGGTCCGGCCCGAGGCGCGGATGCGGCGCAGTACCTCGAGCCCGTCGAGGTCCGGCAGCATCCAGTCGAGGACGATGAGGTCCGCGGGCTCCGCCTGCGCCAGCTGCAGCCCCGCCACGCCCTGGGCCGCGCTTCGCACCTGCCAGCCCTCCAGCGTCATCCCCTCGACGATCGAGTCACGGGTCTTGCCCTCGTCCTCGACGAGGAGCACGCGCGGGGGTTTCATCGCTTCCGTTGCTGCCATAGTGCTCAGGGCCGGTGACGTATGCTCCGTGTCGTCGGTGGAAACGCAATCCCTCTGATATTTCCTGTCAGCCGTGGGGCAGACCCTGCAGCGCCAAGGCCTCGAGACGCCGGCGGTAGCGCGCGCCGATGACGCTGGGGGCGAAGCGTTCCGCGATGGTCGTCCGAGCAGCGGCGCCGAGGCGGGCGGCGAGGGCGGGATCCCCAGCGAGGTGGCGTAGGTGCGCGGCGGCGGCCGCGACGTCGGGATCGGCCCAGGTGCCGCCGCGGGCATACGGGCCGTGGGTAGCTTCGAGCGTGACCAATCGCGCAGGCACCGGGCAGCCGTTGGCGGGGGTGACGAACTCGGCGGTCGCCGACCAGTCGGTGCTGATGACCGGCTTGCCGAGGTGCATGCACTCGGCGACCGCGAGGCCGAAGCCCTCGGAGCGGTGGAGGGAGAGGAGGCAGTCGCAGGCCGCCTCGAGGGCGTAGAGGTCGGCGCGGGAGAGGGTCGCCGTGAGGAGGATGGCGCCCGGCAGCTGCCGCAGCTCGGCCTCGAGCGCGGCGAAGTCGGCCTCGTTGCCGGCGAAATTGTGCACCTTGACTACCAAGCCTGCGGTGCGCGGATCGAGTCCCGCCCCGCGGAAGGCGGCGATCGCCCCGCGGGGGTTCTTGCGCGCCGCGTAGGAGTTCAGGTCGAACAGGGTGAGGGCAAGGAACTTTCCCGGGGGCAGGCCGAACCGCCGACGCAGTTCCTCCGGGGGCTCCGGTGGGGCGGCAAAGGCGATGGCGTGCGGGAAGGTCAGCACGGGTAGGGGGCTCTTTTCGCGCACGGCCGCCGCGGTGAAGTCGCTCGGGCACCAGATCTCGTCGAAGTGATCGAAGGAAGGCAGCCAGGCGTCGGGGAAATCCGGCAGCTCCCACGCGAAGTAGCCGATGTTGTACCGCCCGGCGCGGAAGGCGCGGCCGTGGTGGTGGTCGATTTCGGCCGCGGCCGGTGGATCGATGTGGAACACGTTCACCGGGTGCGGATTTTCCGAGCCCAAGCGCGGGGCGTAGGTGTCGTCCCCGAGGCGGTTCCGGCAATTGAGCCGGAGCGGCACCAGCGCGGCCGGCAGTCCGGCGGCGTCCGCGGCCCGCACCATGCAGCGGGCGGATTCCCCCACGCCGAGATCGGCGGTGAGGAAACCGACGATGTTGAGGCCCAGCCGCACCTGCCCGCGCACGTAGGCGGCGGCGAAGACCGCGTCGGGCCGACCGAAGTCGCACACCGCCGCACCGTCCGCCGCGCGCAGGGCGAGCAGCCGCAGCTGCCGGTTACGGCGCTGGGCGCGGAATCGCTGCCCGGCGGGGAGGCCCGTGACACGCCCCGCCCACGCGAGGGCGTTGGTGAGGCTGTTGCCCGTCAATTCGAGGGTCAGCTCGATCTCCTCCCCAGCGGGCAGCGCGAGCGGGAGGCTCCAGTCGCCGGGTTCGCCGGGGGGCAACTCCGCCGCGAGTTTTCCGTTTACGCGCACGCGCAGGCCCGGTTGCCCGCGTTCGAGCCCGCGCAGTTCCGGGTGCGCACGGCGCCGGCCGACGAGGGTAAATTGGGCCGGATCGGCCGGCTTGCGGAAGTGCAGGACCGCGGTCTCGCGCAACCAGGCGGAGTCGGGGTCGAAGTCGTCCCAGAGGAGGCCCGCGTGGCAGAAGGGCCGCGGGTGGGCGGCGGAGGGCGGGCGTTCGCGGGAAGGCATCGGTCGGGCGGAGCGAAGGAAGCGCCGGCCCCTTTGGCAAAGCTTTCCCCGATGTCAGTTCGCGGGGCTTGCGGGTGCGCCCGGAGGTTTGGTGCAGTCGGGGGTCGGCTGCGAACTGACCGCGGGGCGCCTCACCTCGTGTCCATCTCCCCTGATGTCTTCCCCTCGTTTCTCCGCGTCTTGGCGCGTGGGCCTGCTGGTGCTGGTCACCACCCTCGTGTGGGCGGCGCATTACGGCCGTTGGACGCCGGCGGACTGGGCGGTGCCGACGGATTATGCGGGCGACGCGCACGAGGTGTTGGCGCGGATCAAGGCGGCGGGGGAGGGGGAGACGTGGCCGTTGCGGTCGCAGGAGATTGAGCGGCTGGGGGCGCCCTTCGGGGCGGATTGGAACGCCTATCCGACGCCGGACAAGCCGCTGATGCTCGCGCTGGGGGCGTTGGGCCGGGGGATCGGGCTGTTCGCGGCGGCGAACCTCGGGCTGCTGCTGGCGCAGGTGAGCGCGGCGCTGGCCTTTTACCTCGTGGCGCGCCGGCTCGCGGTGCGGTGGGAGTGGGCGTGGGCGGGCGCGCTGCTGTTCGCGTACAGCTACCACACGTTCCACCGGGGGCTGGCGCACTTTTCCTTCGTGTTCACGTGGACGGTGCCCGTGGGGCTGCTCGCGGTGTGGTTGGTGGCGCAGAGCCGGCGGCTGCGGTGGCGCAGCGGAGGGGCGGCGGTGTGCGGGTTGGCGGCGCTCGGGCTCGGCTGGGGCAACCCTTACCTGCTCCTCTTCTGGGGCCAGTTGCTGGTTTGGGCGCTGGTGTTCCAATGGTGCGGTCCGCGGCGGCGCGAGAACCTCACGATCGGCCTCGCCGCCGGGGGGCTGGCGGTGGCGGTGTTCCTCGTGGCGAATCTTGAGTTCTGGGTGCACGCGCAGGAGCCCGAGGGCCTGCCGTTGCTCACGCGCAACTACGGCGGCACCGAGCGGTACGCGCTCAAGCCGGTGGAGATGTTCATCCCGCCGGAGTACCATCGCTGGGCGCCGCTGGCCGCGCTCGGCCAACGCTACCAGCGCTGGTCCGAATGGCACGGCGAGCCGTTCCTTCCGTACCTCGGGGTCTGCGGGATCGCGGGTTTCCTGGTGCTGGCGGCGGTGGCCCTGCGCCAACTCCTCCGGCGGCGGCCGCTCCCGGGCGCTGCGCTGGCGGGCTCCTGGCTGCTCGCGTACGCCAGCGTCGGCGGGGTCACCAACGTCCTCGCGTTCTTCGCCGGGTTCCAACTCTTCCGCGCCACCAACCGGGCGGCGGTGTTCCTCTCCGCCCTCGTCCTGTTCTTCCTCGTGGTGCGCCTGTCGCGTTGGACTGCAGGCTGGACCCCGGCCGCGCGCGTCGCGACCGCGCTGATCCTTGCCGCCGCTGGCCTGCTCGACCAGCTGCCGCGCCGGCCGGATCCTGCGCAACGGGAGGCGATTGCGGCCGCCGTGCGCTCGGACGCCCGGCTGATGGCCGAGCTCGAGTCGGCCCTGCCTGCGGGCGCGCCGGTGTTCCAACTGCCCGTGCTGGGCTTTCCCGAGGTGGCGCCGCCCCACCGGCTCACGGATTACGAGCACTTCCGGCCGTATCTCCTCTCCACCCACCTGCGGTTCAGCTATGGAGCGGCCAAACATCGCGCCCGCGGGCGGTGGCAGCGCGACCTCGAGGGCCGGCCGACGGAGGAGCTCGTGCGCCGGCTCGAGGCCGCCGGCTTCGCCGCGCTCCACGTTAACCGCAAGGGGTTCGAGGACCGCGGGGAGCGCCTGCTGCGCGAATTGGAACCGCTGGGTTACCCCCCGCGCCTGCAGAGCGCGCTGGGCAACCAGGTGGTCGTGCTGCTCCGGCCATCCCCGCAGCCGCAACCGCCCCTTGCGCGCGCGCTGACCTTCGGCCAGGGCTGGCACCTCCGCCCCGACGCGGGCGTGCGCTGGGCGGGCGGCCGCGCGGTGCTGTCCTATTACAATCCCCATCCCGTCCCCGTGGAGGTGGATGTCCGGCTGGACCTCGTCGCCCCCCGCGCGCGGCGGGTCCGCTTGGAGCACGCGGGCCGCGTCCGCGCCGAGGTGGCGGTCGAGGCGGAAGGCGCCACGCTCCGGGTGCGGGGACTCTCGCTGCCGCCGGGGATTAGCACCCTGACGCTGACCAGCCCGGACCCGGTACGCCGGGAGGGTGCCG
>JBILWD010000393.1:0-3113 GCA_044370095.1 Opitutaceae bacterium
CCGTCCACCGTCCACCGTCCACCGTCCACCGTCCACCGTCCACCGTCCACCGTCCACCGTCCACCGTCCACCGTCCACCGTCCACCGTCCACCGTCCACCGCAATGCCCCGCCGCTCCCTCGCCGGCCTCGCGTTCGCCCTCCTCGCCCTGCCCAGCCCCGGCGCGGAGGCGGAGCTCGCCGCCGCCCGGGCCCTCCTGACCGCCCGGCGACCGGCCGAGGCCCAGGCCGCCTTGGAGCGCCTCCACGCCGCCCACCCGGCCAACGCCGAGGTGAACCACTGGCTCGGGCAACTCGCGAACCGCCGCGGCGACGCCACGCAGGCGATCACATACTTCACCGCCGCCGCCACCGCCGAACCCCACGCGGGGCGCCACCAGCAGGGACTCGGCGACGCCTATGGCCGCCAAGCGGAACGCGCAGGCATCTTCGGCGGACTAGGCCTCGCCCGGAAATGCGTCGCCGCCTACGAGCGCGCGGTCGCCCTCGAGCCGGCCAACTTGGATTTCCGGCTCAGCCTCCTCGAATTCTACCGCCTCGCCCCCGCCCTCGTCGGCGGCGGCACCGCCAAGGCCCAGGCGCAGGTGGACGCGATCCGGGCGCTCGATCCAGTCCGCGGGCGCATCGCCGCCGCCACGCTGCTCGCGGGAGAGAAACGCACCACCGAGGCCTTTGCCGAGTTCACGGCGGCCCTGCAGGCCCAGCCGGATGACGTCGTCGCGCTCTATCAACTCGGACGACTGGCGGCGTTGACCGGGCAGGAACTGGAGCGCGGCGTCACCGCCCTGCGGCGTTACCTGGAGTTGCCGGAGGTGATGCTCCCGCAGGCGCCCGGTCACGCGTCCGGCCACTGGCGCCTGGGCCAGTTGCGGGAGCGGCAGGGAGACCGGGACGGAGCGCGCGCGGCCCTCGAGGCGGCCCTGCGGCTGGAACCCGGCTTCAAGCCGGCCGCCGAGGCGCTCCGCCGGCTGCGCTGAGGGACGCCGGCCCTCCTCCGCCAAGGCTACGGCGGACAAGACGGAGCGCGCAGCCCTAGGCTGCGAAGGATTCCCCGGCTACATCGAGCCGAGGGGTCTGGGCTGCCGCCCAGGAGAAAACCAATCGGTTTGGTGTAGCTGGGGCGCGCCTGCCCGCCGTAGCCTTGGCAAAGGCGCGTCGCCCCGGCAGTGGCAGACGAAAGCCCATGCCGATCCACGGCGGGGCGTCGCGCCCCGGCTACATCGAGCCCCGGCAGAGCCCCAGCCCGGCTCAGCGCCAGTTCAGCACCAGCCGGGTGAAGTAGGAGGTGTCCATCTTCTGCACGCCGAGCCCGGGCTCGCTGTTGTAGTCGTTGGCCAGGCCGAGGCGCAGCTTCCAGTTCGGGTTGGCCAGCGGCAGCTCGTAGAAGCTCTCGTGCATCGCACGGTAATTGGAGAAGTCCTCGAACGTGGGCACCACCGTCAGGCGGTTGACGAGGACCGAGTTCGCCAGCTCCAGCCGGTGCGAGAAGCCAAAGTCGAGACCGGCGCTCTTCACGTCGATCGTCACGGGGTTGCGGTAGCCCTCGTAGCGGAAGGACAAACCGAAGCGGCCCGTGAGCAGATGCTTCGGCGCCTTGATCACATCGTAGCCCATACCGGTCGCGGCGACGTTGTAGAGTTCGATGTCCTTGATCCGGTCGAACCCGCCCTCGTCGCGGACGTACCAGGAGAAATTGCCCCTAAAGTTGATCTGGTAATCGACGCCCGCCTTGAACTGGTCGGCGGACTTCTCGTCGTCCGTCACCTGCCGGTCATAGGCG
Organism: Opitutaceae bacterium; assembly: GCA_044370095.1. Lineage (GTDB taxonomy): Bacteria > Verrucomicrobiota > Verrucomicrobiia > Opitutales > Opitutaceae > ER46. Next base: position 1,780 of record JBILWD010000393.1, read on the forward strand.
GTGAAGAACTGGAGCGTGTCCGTGGCGCCCTTGAGGATCGCGCGCACGCTGGCGGAGGTCCCGAGCTGGTCCCGGTTGCCGCTCTTGCCGTTCACATCGGTGCTGGCCTCGTAGGTCCAACCGCGCTCGAGGGCGGCGACCGCAGGGTCCTTGCCCCCCGCGGCCCACGAGGCGGCCACTTTGCCCACGTCGGAGGTGAACTCGCCCTCCGCGTTGGCCACGCGGAGCCGGCCGGTACCGGGGCTGGAGACGACACCGTCCACGCGCGTGCCGTTCGCGAAGCGCACCGCCACGGGCGCATCGGTGGTGATCGCGGTGACCTCGGCCTGCTTGAGGGTGACCGTCCCGGCGAAGTCGGTGGCAAGGACCACGTTCCCGCCGTCGATGCGGGTGATCTTGCCCACGAGGCGGGAGCCGCCGCGGAGCTCGACCACGTCGGCCGAGAGCAGGGCGGGCCAGAGGAGGAACACCGCGACTAAGGCGGCGGGGAAAGACAGGGACAGGGTGGTTTTCATCTTCGGTCAGGGTTTGTGGAACAGGAGCTGGAAACGTGGTCCGGAGGCGGAATGGGTCAACGGTTACCCCCAATTTACGGGTGACCGCGGGGCCACCGGCGGCTCGACAGCGCGGGGTGCGGGCGGTTGCCTTGCCGCCCTCGAGCCGATGCCCGCCACCGTCCCCACTCCTGAACGCCCTGCCCTGCTGGTCGCCGACCAGTGGCGGGAGTACGCGCTGCTGGACTGTGGGGACGGCCTGAAGCAGGAGCGGTGGGGCGAGTATACCCTCGTGCGCCCGGATCCGCAGATCCTGTGGCCGCGGCACGGGCGGGAGCGGGGCGCGCCGTGGGAGGAGTGGGACGGCTTTTATCACCGGAGCGAGCAGGGGGGCGGGCGCTGGGAGTTCCGCCGGCCGCTGCCGGATTCCTGGCGCCTACGCTACGAGCCGCTGGACCTGACCTTCCGCATCCACCCGACCTCGTTTAAGCACACGGGGTTGTTCCCGGAGCAGGCGGTGAACTGGGAGTGGTGCGCGGCGCGGATCCGCGAGCGGCAGGCGACCCAGGCGGAGCCCGTGCAGGTGCTCAACCTCTTCGGCTACACCGGGGCAGCGACCGTCGCGGCGGCGCGGGCGGGGGCGGCCGTGTGTCACGTCGATGCCGCGGAGGGGATGGTCAAGTGGTGCCGCGAGAACGCCGCGCTCAGTGGCCTCAGCGAGGCCCCGATCCGCTACCTCGTCGACGATTGCCTGAAGTTTGTGCGGCGCGAGGTCCGGCGCGGGCGCACCTACGACGCCATCATTATGGACCCGCCGACCTACGGCCGTGGGCAGGCCGG
>JBILWD010000135.1:0-9651 GCA_044370095.1 Opitutaceae bacterium
TCGAGGTCATCGGGGCGGACCGGCTCCCGACCGGGGCGCGCGGGGGCCATATGTGGCGCGCGCTGCTGCTCCACGGCGGCCGGATCTACACCCACGTGGGCGACCAGACCAACGCCACCAACGAGCCGATTGAGGCCTCGGAGCGGAAGAAGATCTGGTCGTTCGCCCTCGACGGCTCGGACAAGCGGCTCTTCGCGACCGGCGTGCGCAACACCGAGAAGTTCGCCGTGCGCCCGGGCACCAGCGAGCTCTGGGGCGTCGACCACGACATCGACAATATGGCGGCGAAGTTCGAGGGGGACCGGAAGTTCGGCCAGCCGATCACCGACCACAACCCGCCGGCGGAGCTGAACCACTACGTGGAGGGCGGCTTCTACGGCCATCCGTGGCTGGTGGGGAAGAACCAGCCGAACCTCGAATTCCTGACGGAGCCGCGCTTGATGGAGTACGCGCAGAAGGCGCGCGTGCCCGCCTGGCTGCTGCCGGCGCACTCCTCGGCTAATTCCCTCACCTTCTACAGCGGCACGCGGATCCCCGGCGCGCGCGGCGACGCCTTCGTGGCCCAGAAGGGCGGCTGGAACGCGACCGAGAAGGTCGGGTACTGCCTCTCCCGCATCCACTTCGAGGACGGCCGCCCCTGGGGTGACCACAAGGTCGTGAACTTCCTCCGTGGCGGCAGCGAGATCCTCGGCCGGCCCGTCGATTGCATCGAGGCGCCGGACGGCTCGCTGCTGTTCAGCGACGACACCGGCGGCAAGGTCTACCGCCTCGCGTGGGCCGGGAAATGACCCGCGCACCCCGGCGGCACGGGCGCGCCGGAGGTTGAGATGACCCGGCCGCCCGCCCCCGCCACGGCCCTCCTTGGGCTGATCACGCTCGCGTTCATCAGCCTCGGCCTGCCCGACGGCTCTTTCGGCGTCGCGTGGCCGCGGATGCACCTCGACCTCGGGTTGCCGCTCGGCGTCGCGGGGGTCCTGACGACCTCGGTGACCCTGCTCGCGGGCGTCTCCGGGTTCCTCAGCGGACGGATCCTCGCCCGCTGGGGCACGGGACCCGTGGTGGCCGGCAGCTGTTTCCTCACTGGGGCGGCGCTGCTCGTGGCGGCGGGAGCTCAGGGCGCGGTGGGGTTGGCGGCAGCGGGGATCTGCCTGGGATGCGGCGCCGGGGCGGTGGACGCGGGCCTCAACGGCTACGTGGCGCGCCACTACACCGTCCGGCACATGAACTGGCTGCACGCCTGCTGGGGCATGGGCGCCGCGGCGGGCCCCCTGGCGGTGGGGTGGGCGCTGGCGGCGGGCCACGGCTGGCGGCTCGCTTACGTGGTACTTGGCGGCCTGCAACTGAGCCTCGCCGTCGCGCTCTGGTTCGCGCGGCCGCTCTGGGCCGCCGTGCCCACACACGATCCGGCGGCGCGGCGGCGCCACGCCGGCGGCGGCCCACCGCTCGACGTCCGTTCGGCGGCCGGCTGGATCTCGCCCGCCCTGCTCTTCCTCTACGCCGCCCTTGAGCTCTCCGCCGGCGTGTGGGCCGCCTCGGTCCTGGTGGTCGGCCGCGGGGCGTCCGCGGGCGACGCGGCTTTCGCGACCGCGGCGTACTACGGGGCGATCACCGGCGGGCGCCTGCTCGCGGGCTGGCTGGGCGGGGAACGCGATCCGGGGCAGACGCTGCCCGCCGCGGTCACGCTCGCCTTGGCCGGCGCGGTGGCCTTCGCCCTCGCGCCCGCGCCATGGGTGTCCACGGCGGGTCTGCTCGCGCTGGGTCTCGGCTTCGCGCCGCTGTACCCGACCTTGATGCACGAGATCCCCGCGCGTTTCCGGCCGGAGGACACCCCGGTGCTCGTCGCGCGTCAGACCGGCGCGGCGTACCTGGGCGCCGCCGGCGTGCCCGCGGCCGCCGGCCTCCTCGCGGCGAAACACCTTACGATCCTGCCGTGGCTACTCGCCGGCGGCGTCCTCGCGCTGCTCGCCGGCCTCCGCTTCCTCGAGGCCCGCACCGGCCCCGGCCGGGCCGCTTGACCGCCGGAGTGGGGCCACAAAAGGCGCAAAAGGCTAAATCCGCGCTCGGGGCTGCGCCCTCCGTAGCCTTGGCGCAGGAGGGCCTCAATCCCCCGCGTCCTCGTTGGAGAACACCTGCTGGACGTCGTCCAGCTCATCCAGGTCGTCGTGCAGCCGCTCCAGCGCCTCGGCGTGCTGCGCATCGCGGACCGGCACCGTCGAGGTGGGGATATGGGCGATCTCCGCGCTGGCGGGGCGGATGCCCTTGGCCTCGAGCGCGTGGGAAACGCGATCGAAGGCGTGGATGCCAGAGCGCACCTCGAAGCCCTGCTCGCTCACGAGCACATCGTCGGCCCCGGCCTCGAGGGCCAGCTCGAGCAGCGCCTCCTCGGCCGCGGCCTCGCGGGGAATCAGGAACTGGCCGGCGTGGAGAAACTGGAACGCCACCGCGCCGCTTGCGGCCAGATTGCCGCCCCAACGCGCGAAGCACGCCCGAACGTCTTGCGCCGCCCGCTGCTTGTTGTCGGTGGTGACCTTGACCACGAACGCCACCCCACCCGGTCCGTAGCCCTCGTAGGTGATCTCCTCATAGACCACGCCGGGCAGTTCCCCGGTGCCCTTCTTGATGGCGCGGTCGACGTTGTCGGCCGGCATGTTGGCCTCGCGGGCCTTCAGCACCAGCGTGCGCAGCCGGGCGTTGCCGTCCGGGTCGCCGCCGCCGGCCTTGGCGGCGAGCGTGATGTCGCGGGAGAGGCGGGAGAACACCTTGCCCCGGCGGGAGTCGGTGACGGCCTTCAGCCGCTTGACCTTCGACCACTTGTTGTGCCCGGCCATCGCGGCGTCACTTGCGGCGGCCCGGGGTGACGTTCTTCACTGGCCGGCCGCCGGCAGCGGGCGCGGCGGCGGCGGCCGCGGGCGCCTCGTCGGGATCCTTCATCCGGTTCACCACGATCTGCTGGCCGATCGTGAAGAGGCCGTTGACGGTAGAGTAGAGGGCGAGGGCGCAGGAGAAGTTGTAGCAGAAGAGGGTGAAGATGTACGGCATCAGCTTCATCATCTTCATCTGCAGGTTGTCGACCGAGGGGGACGGCGTGAGGCGCATCTGCACGACCATCGTGGCGCCCATTAGGATCGGCATGATGTTGATCGGGAGGAAGGTGAGCCCGAAGAGGTGGCCGACGGTGTCGGGGGAGGCGAGGTCCTTGGCCCAGAGGAACGGCTGGAGGCGCAGCTCGGCGGTGCACTGGAGCATCGCGAAGAAGCCGATGAAGAGCGGGAACGTGATCAGGATCGGGATGCAGCCGCCGATCGGGTTGATCTTCCGCGTCTTGAACAGCTCCATCGTGGCCTGCTGCTGCTTCTGGGGGTTGTCCTTGTACTTCTCCCGGATGGCCTGCATCTCCGGCTGCAGCTTGGCCATCTTCTTGGCCGAGCGGGAGGCGGCGAGGGTGAAGGGCAGGCTGACGATCTTGAGGATGAGGGTCATCAAAATGACCGCGACGCCCCAGTTGCCGACCCAGCCGTGGGTGAGATTGAGGAGGATGTTGAGCAGCGGGGCGACGTAGCCGCTGAGGAAGATCCGGTTGAAGAAGAACTGGGAATACGGGAGCACGCGGTCCTCGTTGGCCGCGAAGCCCGCGAGGCGGCGGTACTCCTGGGGGCCGACGTAGAGCAGGCCGGAGAGGCTGGCCGAGGCGTTGGCGGCGAGAACGGGCAGGTCGAACTTCGCGGCGCCGGAAAGGCCGACGGTGGGCGCCAGGGAACCGGGGAAGGGCGGCAACTCGATGCGGCGCGCGACCACCCCGACGCCGGGCTGCGCCGGCGTGTAGACGCTGGTGAAGAATTGGTTCTTCGCCCCGGCCCAGACCACCGCGCCGGGCCGCTCCAGCAGCGGGAGTGCCGCCCGCCCGGAACCGACCAGCGAACCGATGCCGCCCCCCTCCAGCTCGCCCCGCTCGATGAACTGGGTCTCATTTCCGTCGGAGCTGACGATGTTGAGGTACTGGCCGACGTCCGCCGCATCGATCAGGCCCGCGGTGCCCACGCTGAGGGCAGCCTTGCCGAGGGGAGCCGTGGCGGCGGTCAGGTTACGGAAGGTGGTCTCGTGGTGGATGCGGTACGGGTCGGCGCCCTTCTCGTCCGCGCGGAGGAAGCGGTAGGTCCGGGTGACCTCGAGGCGGCCGTCGAGGACGTGCCGGAACACCACCTCGGTGGCGGAGGAGCGAACCAGCTCGTAGGTCGTCTGGCGACCGAGGCCCGGGTAGTCGGTGAAGGCGAGGAGCGGGTCCTCGTGCAGCTGGTTGAAGATGTAAGGGTCCGGTTTGCCCTGCAGGGCGGCGTAGCGCTTGAAGGCGACGTCGCGGACCGCGCCGCCGGCCGTAGTGAAGCGCGCGGCGATGTGGTCGTTCTCAAGCGTGACCAAGCGGACCTCGGCGGCGTCGCGACTGACGTTCGCCATCAGGGAAGGCGGGACGGGCGCGGCGGGCGTCGCGCCCGGAGTGGCGGACGCGGCGTCGCCGGGGTTGGCGGGCGCGGCGGCGGGCGGCGGTGCCGGCGGGGGCGGGGTGGGCCGCGGGCTGAGGAACAAAATGGCGAAGGCCGCGACCAGCAGGAGCGCGCCCAGCGTGAAATTCTTCTTGTCCATTGAGGGATTAGGCTGAGGTGGCGGCCCGGCAGACGGGCGCGGGGCGGAGCCGCGGGGGCGGCACGGGATCGAAGCCGCCCGGATGCAGGGGGGTGCAGCGCAGGAGGCGGCGGACGGCGAGGAGGAGACCGCGGGGCGCGCCGTGCAGGCGGAGAGCCTCGGCGGCGTAGCAGGAGCAGGTGGGGCTGAAGCGGCAGGCGCAGGTGCCGAGCGAGACCACGGGCAGCAGGCGCGACAGCGTGAGCTGGTACAGGCGGATCAGCAGGAGGAGCAGCCGGCTGAGCAGGCTAGGTTGGCTAGGAGCGGTCACGGCTTGGCCTCCGGGGACGGCGGAATCCGGCGGCAGGCGTCGGCGAACTGCCGCTCCAGCTCGAGCCACGGGACGGTGGTCGCGGCGCGACGGGCGATCAAAAGGAGGTCGTGCCCCGCCGGGGCCCCCGCCTGCTGGCGGCGAAACACCTCGCGGAGGCGGCGCTTGGCGCGGTTGCGGACCACGGCGGATCCGACCGCGGCTCGGGAGGCGACGACGCACACCCGGGCGGTGGGCGCGCCGGAGCCCGGCTTCCACCACAACGTGAAGGCGCGGCCGTCGAGTCTCCGGCCGTGCTCACGCACCGCCCGGATCTCACCGGGCCGGCGCAGGTGCTGCTCGGGGCGGAATCGCATTAGCCGGCGCGGCCGCGGCGCGTCCGTCCGCCCGCAAGCGCAGGCGGCGGGGACGGCCGCAATCAAACGACCGTCAGGCGCTTGCGGCCCTTCAGGCGGCGGGCCTTGATGACCTTGCGGCCGCCCTTAGTGGCCATACGGGCACGATAACCAATCTTGCGGGCGCGCTTCTTGCGGTGCGGGCGGAATGTGGGTTGCATAAACGGAAAGACAAAAGGGGTTGAGAAGTGCGGGAGCGCGCCGGGGGTGTCAAGGGCGGGTTCGGCCGCGCCGCCCCCACTCAGCCCGGCGCCGGCGCCGGGGGCAAGCCCGACCGACCGCCCCCGCCTCACTCGTAAACCAGCCGCGCGGTCGCGACGCCGGGGGTCAGCGCCCGCAACCGCACCCAGTACGCTTGGAAACCGTCCGGGAACGCCCGCCGCTCCTCCGCGCCAGCCGCAACCTCCACGGTCGCCCACGGCACCCATAGGCCCGTGCCCGCCACGTCCACCTCGACCTCGTAGCGGCCAGAGCCCGCGCCGCGGTGCGTCACGAACAGGGTCTTCCGGTCAAATCCGGTCATCAGGTACGGATCGGAAAGCTCCCCCGCGGCGACCGTCGTCTCGCGCCACGGACCGCCCACGCCCACCGGCTTGCCCAACGCCCAGAGGTCGTCGACGACCCCCGCCCAGACCGCCCCGCCGCCGTCGGCGGAGCGCAGGAGACGGCCATTGCCCGCCGGGGCGTCCGCCGCCACGCCGGTGATGAGCAACAGGCCGCGCCAGGTGGCGTAATCGTGCAGGCGCAGATTGTGGGTGGCGACGGGCCGGACCTTCGCGATGCCGCCGGCGTTCTCGGCCGGGAGCTCATAGAAGATGCCGCCCGCGTTGAGGAGGTCGCGCTCGGTGCACACCTCGCGGCACGCGCGCTCGGGACCGTGGGGGCCCGTGGCGCGGCGCCCCTCGCGGCCGAAGGGCAGCCGGAAACGCCGGCCCGCCTCATCGGTGTAGATCACGGACGCCGCGTCCTCGCGCACCGCGTCGGCGGGGATCGCCACCTCGCGCGCCATCCACGCGGCCGCGCCCGGCTCGTCAGTGCGGCGCAGTTCCAAGTCCTCGCCCAATTCGTAGTACGCGTCCCCGGCCGCGAGCGCCAAGGTGCGCCGACCGCCGCCGCGCGCGTGCAGCAACCCGCCCCGCGGGGCCGGCGAACCCTCCCGGGCGAGGCCGGCGAAACGCGCGTCCACCGCCCCCGCCACGCGGTCGTCGTTCCCCGCGTAGGCGAACCACGCTGTCGCGCGCGTCAGGTCCTGGTCCACCCGCAGGCGCACCCACGCGCCCGCCTCCTCCGCCGCGAACGGGAACCACGCGGCCCCCGCCGCCGGCACCCGCAGGCGCCGCAGCTCGCGCCAGGTGCCGTTGCCGTCGCGGTCAACCTCCACGGTCACGGTGACCTCCCGCCCCGCGTCGTGCGCGAGGTGGAGGCCGCGCCGGGCGTAGCCGGCAAAGAGGAACGGATCCGAGGGCACGCCCGCCCGCACCGGCTCCTCGAGCCACACCGCGCCGCGGCCCAGCACCGGCCCAAGCCGGTCGAGCTCCGCCGGGGCGACGAACCAGAGGTTCGACTGCGACTGGCCCGGCGCCGCGAGGGTACCCTTGGCGCGCCGCTTGTTGAGAAACTCGCTGCGCGCGGTGTCGTCGCAGCCGAACACCACCTGATCGCCCCAGCGCGCGAAGTCGCCGATCACCTTCAGGTAGTTCGAGCGGGGCGTCAGGCCCGCGGACTTGCCCGGGGCGAAGCCGCGGGGGAAGCGCCAGAACGCACCGTGCATCGTCATCAAGAGGTCGTCCTCCCCAATTTCGCGGATGCGCGGCCACTCGGTGTTCCAACCGTGGGCGCCGTCGTAGGAGTGGCTCGACTTGGGCAGGCGGTAGACGTGCCAGCGCCCGGCCTCGAGGACCATCAGGATCAGCGAGCGGTGGTCCCAGCCGATGGTCCACAGCGGGTCGGTCGCCGGGGACGCGTTGCCCATCAGGCCGCCGGGGCCGGTGACCTCCGTGAACTGGTTGCGCCGCACGACCGTCCACGCATCGGCACGGCCGTCCCAGCTCGCGAGCACGCCGGAGGGCGTCTCCGGGCGGGTGCGCGCCGCAGTGCCGTGCTCGCCGTTGTTGGCGTACACCAGCACGCCCTGGCCGGAGTAGAGCCCCTTGCCGTGGTAACCGGGCAGCGCGGCGCGGCGGAAGTCGCCGGGCTGGGCCTCGTCGCGGAAAAGCTCGGTGACCGCGAGGGTGTGCACATCCACCTCGTAGAGCCCCTCCTCCATCGAGGCGGTGTAGACCTTGTTCGCCGGGTCGAGGAGGTGCCGGGCCGTGCCGGTGGGCCGACCGAACATCGCGGTGTAAGGGATGACGCGCACTTGGCCGGCGGCGTCGATCGCGTAGGGCCCGATGAAGAGCTGGCCCGACTCGCGGTGGATGAACCGGTTGGCCGGCGTGCCCCCGATGCTCTCGGGCCGGACGATCTGCCGCCGATCCGGCGTGATCTCGTAGAGCTTGTCGCTCGAACCCTTCGGGCTGTGCGGGGAATACGTGATCACCCAGAGGCGGTCCGCCCACGGCACCACCGCCCCGGTGCCGCATTCCGCGCCCTCGTTGAACATCGCCAGCCGCGGGTCGATGCCCGCGATCTGCCGCGGCGCGGCGGCGGCGCCCGCGGCGGCGGCGAGGACCAGGAGCGGGAGCAGCGGGGCGAGGCGGCGAACGGGGCGCATTCCCCCAGCTGAAACGCGCGCCCGCCGCGAAGGCCAGCCCAACCCCGCGCTCCGCGCTTGGCCCGGCGCGGTTCGCCGGCCATTGCTTGCCCACCCCGATGCGCCCCCGCCTTCCCCTCGCGTTTCCCGCCCTCGCCCTCGCGCTCTGCCTCACCGCCCGCGCCGCGACGCCGCCCCCGCCCCCGCCCGGGCCGGGCGACCGGATGTTCGCCGAGTATTTCCGCGCGGAGACCGCCCGCCTCACCCGCGACCCGCTCGCCGGGATCGACTCGGCCGCCGCCTGGCGCGCCCGCGTGCCCGCCGCGCGCGCCGAACTCCAGGAGATGCTCGGCCTGCTCCCCTTTCCCGAGCGCACCCCGCTTCACGCGACCGTCACCGGCCGCCTCGAGCACCCGGAGTTCACCGTCGAGAAGCTCCATTTCCAGTCGCTGCCCGGCCTCTACGTCACGGCCAACCTCTACCTGCCGCGCGACCGCGGCGATCGGCGCGTGCCGGCCATTCTCTACGTGTGCGGCCACGCGGTGGTGAAGGAGGGCGGCGTGAGCTTCGGCAACAAGGCCGGCTACCAACACCACGGCGCGTGGTTCGCGCGCCACGGCTACGCGTGTCTCCTGATCGACACCATCCAGCTCGGGGAACTCGAGGGCGTCCACCACGGCACGCACCGCCTCGGCCTCCACGCGTGGAACGCCCGCGGCTACACGCCCGCCGGGGTCGAGGCCTGGAACGGCATCCGCGCCCTCGATTACCTGCAGTCCCGCCCCGAGGTCGACCCGGAGCGCATCGGGATGACCGGCCGCTCCGGGGGCGGCGCCTACACCTGGTACACCGCGGCCCTCGACGAGCGGGTGCGCGCCGCCGTGCCCGTCGCCGGCATCACGGATCTGCACAACCACGTCGTCGACGGCGTGATCAAGGGCCACTGCGACTGTATGTTCACGCTGAACTCGTCCCGGTGGGACTTCGCCGCCGTCGCCGCGCTGGTCGCCCCGCGGCCGCTGCTGATCGCGAACACGGACAAAGACCCGATCTTCCCGCTCGACGGCGTGCAGCGCATCCACCGCGCAGTGGCCGGCGTGTACCTGCTGCTGGGCGCCGCCGACCGGCTCGGGCTCCTGATCACGGAGGGCCCGCACAAGGACACGCAGGACCTGCAGGTGCCGGCCTTCCGCTGGTTCAACCGTTTCTTGAAGGGCGAGGACCCGCCGATCCGCGTCGCGGCCGAGAAGCTCTTCGCCCCGCGCGACCTGCGGGTGTTCCCCGTGGGCGGCCACCCGGCGGACGAGCGCACCACGAAGATCCACGACAGCTTCGTGCCCCTTGCGGCTCCGGCGCTGCCCGCCGACGCGGCGGCCTGGGCCCGGCAGCGCGACGGGTGGCGCGACGCGCTGCGCACGCGCGTCTTCGCCGGCTGGCCCGCCGCGGGCAAAGCCGGCGCACCCGACCTCCGCGCCACCGCGCGGCGCACGATCGCCGGCCGGGTCGAGACCACCTGGGAATTCACCAGCCAAGGCGTCGTGCGGCTCCCGCTGCGCGGCTTCTCGCGCGGGGAACCGGGCACCGCGCCGCGGCTCCTGCTGCAGGCCTTAGACGAG
>JBILWD010000136.1:0-9639 GCA_044370095.1 Opitutaceae bacterium
CATCAGGAGGGAGGAGAAGTCCTGGGACATCCCGCGCACGTAGATGGCATCGACCTTGCCGCCGGAACCATCGACCGCGACGCCGGCGAGGCGCATAATCAGCTCGCCGACCGCGGCGCCCGGGTTGCCGAAGGCGTCGATGGCCGCCACGGTCTTCACGTTGGCCGCGGAACGCTCCTCGTTGATCGCCGCCGCCTGGCCCTCGCGGATCGATTTCACGACGAACTTGTCCATCTTGTAGAGGGCAGAGGTCATCGCGACGTCGCGGCGCACCTCCTGGCCCGCCTTCACTTCGATCCCGAAGCGCTGCTCATCCAGGCCCGAGTAACTGACCACGATCGTCTGCGGGCCCTCGGGCAGCACCAGGCGGTACATTCCGTTATTGTTCGTGGCCTCCGCCACCGAGGAGCCCGCGCCCGCGACGAAGGCGCTGGTCAGGACGTCACCGGTGTTCTGGTTGATCACTTGCCCGGTGACCACGCCGGTGCGGGCGGAGGTCTGGGCGGCCAAGGGGCCCGCAAGGAAGGCGCAGAGGAGGAGGGGGATCAGTCGCATAGGTCGGGTGGGAGTGTCGGGACACGGAGTCAGGCGATTGAGAACGCGGGGGCGCAAGCCCGGAGTGGGGCTACGTCCCGGCCACTGGGTGGTATTACCCAGGGGTTTTGCTCGTCCCGGCCCGGCGCCGTCGCCAGCCTCCGCCTATGCGTATTTTGGTCACCGGCGGCGCCGGCTTCCTTGGTTCCCACCTGTGCGATCGACTGCTGGCCGAAGGCCACGAGGTGGTCTGCCTCGATAACCTGTTCACGGGGCAAAAGCGCAACATCGCTCACCTGCTGGCCAATCCCCGGTTCGAGTTCGTCCGCCACGACGTGATCGATCCCTTCAAGTTCGAGGTCGACCAGATCTACAATCTGGCCTGCCCGGCGTCGCCGCCGCACTACCAGTTCAACCCGATCAAGACGACGAAGACTTCGGTAATGGGGGCGATCAACTGTCTGGGGCTCGCCAAGCGCGTGAAGGCCCGGGTGTTCCAGGCCAGCACCAGCGAGGTCTACGGGGACCCGCAGGTGCACCCGCAGCCGGAAGGCTACTGGGGCCACGTCAATCCGGTCGGCCGCCGTTCTTGCTACGACGAGGGCAAACGCTGCGCGGAGACCCTGTTCTTCGACTATCACCGGGAGAACAAGGTCGACATCCGGGTGGTGCGGATCTTCAACACCTACGGTCCCCGGATGCACCCGAACGATGGCCGGGTGGTCTCGAACTTCATCGTGCAGGCCCTCCGCGGGGAGGACCTGACGGTCTTCGGCGAGGGCACCCAGACCCGCTCCTTCTGCTACGTGGACGACCTGATCGAGGGCTTCGTGCGGTTTATGTCGCAGACCGAGACGGTCGGCCCGATGAACATCGGCAACCCCGGCGAATTCACGATGCTGGAGCTGGCCGAGCTCACCCTCAAGCTGGTCGGCGGGCGCTCCAAGATCGTCCACAAGCCTTTGCCGGCGGACGATCCCCGCCAGCGGCAGCCGGACATCACCTTGGCCCGCCGCACCTTGGGCTGGGAGCCGCGCGTACCGCTCGAGGAGGGCCTGCGCCGGACCATCGCCTACTTCCGCGACCACGCCTGAGCCGGTCCTGGCCGGCAGGGGGCCCGCCCGTCCAACGGCGGCCATTTGTCGTTTGCCAAGGCCCCGGCCGGACCTACGTTCGCCCGCCTGATGTTTTCGTTCCTGCTCAAGCGGTTTTCCGGCCGGCATTACAAGAAGTTCCTCGAGAAGGCGCGTCCCATCGTCGCGCGGATCAACGATCTAGAGCGTTCCTACCAGGAGCTGTCCGACGACGCCCTGCGGGCCAAGACCGCCGAGTTCCGGGCCCGGGTCGCCGCCGCCGCGGATCCCCACGCCGCCCTCGAGGCCGTCCTCCCCGAGGCGTTCGCCGCGGTCAAAAACGCCGCCCGGCGCCTCGTCGGCCGGACGGTGGTCGTCTGCGACCACGAACTGCGCTGGGATATGGTGCATTTCGATACTCAGCTGATCGGCGGCCTCGCCCTGCACCAAGGCCGGATCTCCGAAATGGCTACCGGCGAGGGCAAGACCCTCGTCGCCACCCTCCCGCTCTACCTCAACGCGTTGGCGGCCAAGAACACCCAGCTGGTGACGGTTAACGACTACCTCGCCCGCCGCGACTCCGAGTGGATGGGCCACCTCTACACCTTCCTCGGGGTCTCCGTCGGCTGCATCCAGCAGCAAATGTCCCCCGAGGTCCGCCGGGAAATGTACGGCCGCGACATCACCTACGGCACGGCCAGCGAGTTCGGCTTCGACTACTTGCGCGACAACGGGATGGCCACCCGCCGCGAGGACCAGGTGCAGCGGGACCACTGGTACTGCATTGTAGACGAGGTGGACTCCATTCTGGTCGATGAGGCGCGGACCCCGCTGATCATCTCCGGCCCCGCCCCGATCGAGCGCGAGCAACCCTTCACCCGCCTCAAGCCTGCCGTCGACCAGTTGGTTAATGAGCAGATTCGCCTCTGCAACCGGGTTGTCGGCGAAGCTAAGGAACTGCTGGAGAAGCCCGGCGCGAGCGAGGAGGACCGGACCCAAGCCGCCCGCAAAATGCTGCAGGTCAAGATGGGGCATCCGAAGAACAAGCAGCTCCTCCGGCTGATGGAGAACGGCGCGTGGCGGAAGTCCCTCGACCGGATGGAGACGGAGCTCAACTCCGACCTCAACAAGGAGGAACTGTACCGGCTCAAGGAAGACCTTCTGTTCGTGATCGACGAGCGGCAGCACCAGGCGGACCTTACCGAGATCGGCCGGCGCCGGCTGCGGCCGGATAGTCCCGATGCCTTCGTCCTGCCTGACTTGGCCACGGAATTCTCGGACCTGGAGAAGGAGACCAGCCTGACCCCCGAGCAGCGCGAGGAGCGCAAGCTGACCTCGCAGCAGCGCTTCGCCGGGATTTCCGAGGAGATCCACGCCATTTCCCAGCTGCTCCGTGCCTATTCCCTCTATGAGCGGGACGTGGAGTATGTGGTCTCGCCGGACGGCAAGGTCCTGATCGTGGACGAGAACACGGGCCGCGTGATGCCCGGGCGGCGCTGGTCGGACGGCCTGCATCAGGCGGTCGAGGCCAAGGAAGGCGTCGCGATCGAGCGGGAGACCCGCACCTACGCCACCATCACCATCCAGAACTACTTCCGGATGTACGAAAAGCTGGCCGGAATGACCGGTACGGCCGAGACCGAGGCGACCGAGTTCAACGACATCTACCGCCTCTCGGTTCAGGTCATCCCGACCAACAAGCCCTGCATCCGGATCGACCGCAACGACTCCATCTTCAAGACGCGGCGGGACAAGTACGCCGCCGTGGTCAAGGAGATCGAGGAAGCGAACAAGCGGGGCCAGCCGGTGCTGGTCGGCACGGTCAGCGTTGAATCCTCGGAGGTGCTTTCCCGGATGCTCAAGCGCGCCGGCATCATCCACACGGTGCTGAACGCCAAGTTCCACCAGCAGGAGGCCGACATCGTCGCCCGCGCCGGCCAGCGCGGCGCCGTCACCATCGCCACCAATATGGCCGGCCGTGGCACCGACATCAAACTCGGGGAGGGCGTGCGCGACCTCGGGGGCCTGTTCGTGATTGGCACGGAACGGCACGAGTCACGCCGCATTGACCGCCAGCTACGCGGCCGTTGCTCGCGCCAGGGCGATCCCGGACTGACCAAGTTCTACCTTTCGCTCGAGGACGACCTGATGCGCCTCTTCCTGCAGGGCAACTTGGCCTCCAAGCTGATGGAGGGGTCGATGCAAGAGGGCGAAGAGCTCGAGCATCCGTGGCTGAACCGCTCCATCGAGAGCGCCCAAAAGAAGGTCGAGCAGCAGAACTATTCCATCCGCAAGCGGCTGCTCCAGTACGACGACGTCCTGAACCAGCAGCGCGAGGTCGTCTACGGGGTCCGCAATGCGGCCATCCACGCCGATCGGCCCAAGGACATCATCTTCGAACAGATCGAGGAGGAGCTGAACCATCGGCTCGAGGTGGCCGGTTTCGGGGATAAGGTTGGTCCGACCAAGACCTCCCTGGAAGGCGTCGTTGGTTGGCTCAATTCCCACTTCCCGATCAGCCTCCGCGTGGAGGAGCTCTCGGGCAATGATGCCGCCCCCTTGGTGGCGACGATGCTCAACCGCATCCGTGAGGCCTATGCGGTCAAGGAGTCCGTCGAGGATCCGGCCGCCCTGGGTTCTTTGGAGCGCTACGTGGTGATCAACGCGATCGACCACCATTGGCAGGAGCACCTGACCGAGATGGAGGAACTGCGCCGCTCGATCGGACTGCGGAGCTACGGACAAAAGGATCCCTTGGTCGAGTACAAGGGCGAGGCCTACAAATACTTCGAGGAACTGATGGGCAACGTCCGCCTCCAGATCTGCACGGGGCTGTTCCGGAGCGCGTCCAATCTGGATTCGTTCGAGCAGATGCTCGCCCTGCTCAGCCGGACCGCGCGCGCCCAAGGCCCGCAGGAGGGCGGAGGGGCGGCCCCCGCGGTCACCACCACCGTCTCCACGGGGGGCACCGCCGCCGAGCCGGCGACGCCCGCGGAGCAGGAGATCGTGTTGCCCGCGGTCACGATCCGGCGGGAAACTCCTAAGGTGGGCCGGAACGAGCCCTGCCCCTGCGGTAGCGGCAAGAAGTTCAAAAACTGCCACGGGGCCTGACCGGGCCCCGCGGACGGGTCTACCAGAGCTTGCTGGCCACCTGGTAGGCTCCGGCCGTCACCATACAGGCGGCGGCGGACCAAAGTCCGATCCGCCAGAGCAGCCCGGGCCGCAGCTCGGGCGGGGTGTGCTTGTAATGCAACCGCAGGGCGAGGACCGCGAGGAACGGCAGCATCAGGCCCTGGGCGATCGCCCCGACCAGCACTAGGGTCAGCGGTTCGCCGACCAGCAGGTACAGCACCGTCCAGATGACGGGGAATGCCACGCACAGCGTCCGGATAGTCCGGCGCCGTTGCTCCTCATCTCCCTTCCGCTGCCAGCCGAAGACCTGCAGCGCATCCGTGATCAGCCGGGTATTGGCCGCCGTGGCTCCGAAGATAGTTGAGTAAAGCACGGCCGCCGCCCCGATCAGGAATAACCACAGGCTCCACGGTCCGAACGTCTCGACGTACATCCGGGAAAGCGTCGGGATCATATCCGCATTGGAGAAGTCCTTGCCTTGCCGCCCCAGCACCGCCGCCCCGAGTAGGTAGAACGCAAGCGTCGCGCCCGTGTAGACCACGAACGAGACCCAGGCGTCCGCGTGCAGCACCCGGATCCAGCCCCGCGCCCGTTCCAGCCAGCCGGGCGAGCCATCCGCGGGACCGACGTGGCGGGGGTAACCCTTCTCGATCAGCCAATAAGGATAATAAATGAGCTCCGAGGCGCCGACCCCGATGACCCCGAAGGCCGCGAACGCGACGGTGAAGGTCGCGGGAAGCTTGAAGCTCAGTCCCTCCGCTAGATTGGCGCCGGTGATCGCATACGGGGTGAACTGCAGCGCGCCCACCGCGACCACGGTGCAGGCGGTGAAGGCGACCACCATCGCCGTCGAGGCCTTCTCCACGGTCCGGTAACGCCCGACCACGAGCAGCACCGCCGTAAGGCCCCCAATCAGGCACGCGGTGACCGCCTTCGGCAGCGGCAGCCCCGCCAACGCGAGCACACTGGCCACTCCCCCGAGCATCCCCGCGATCTGGAAGACCGTGGCGATGAACATCACCGCCCAGATCCAGACCATCCACGAGACCCGCCAGCGCGGCCCGGGCATCGCGTCCATCGCCTGTAGCGAGGAGGCCCCGGTGGTGACCGTATGCCGCCCGAGCTCGATCTGCACGAACACCTTCAGCAGGCAGCCGAGAATCATAAACCACAGCAGCGTGAAGCCCGCGCTCGCCCCCAGCTTCGGGGTCACGATCAGCTCGCCGGAGCCGACGATCGTGGCCGTGATGATCAGGCCGGGACCGATCTGGCGCAGGATCGCGGCCGGACCGCGCGGGATGGCGGGAAACTCAGGGGCTGGGGGCATAGGGGTGGCGAGAGCGTGAGGCGGGCGGCGGGCGGGCGACAACCTTCTTCCCGGCCATCCCCTGACGGAATTTTCCGGAGGAGCCCGTTGGGGGGGGGCGTGGCGGCGCCCATAGGGACTCTGTAAATGCCCGGAAGTAATTGGGGCGTAGTAGGTTGGCAGTTTTTTAGTGCTCTCGATCGCCTTCGGCGGGTTTTCGCCGCGCCGATGGGCATCCTTCGTTCTGCCTCCAATCCTGATCCAATCCTGCTCCAGTCCTGCCGCTGACCCTCGGGCCGCGCCCGGCGGAGGCCGGAAAAGCAAAGGCCCCGCGTCCCGGGAGGGATGCGGGGCCTCGTGGCTCGCTTGGGGCGCGCTTACTTGCGGGCGGCCTTCAGGTCGGTCACCGCCGCCTGCGCCGCCGCCAGCCGCGCCACGGGCACGCGGTACGGAGAGCAGCTCACGTAGGTGAGCCCGAGGCGGTGGCAGAACTTCACGGAGTCCGGATCGCCACCGTGCTCGCCGCAGATGCCCAGCTTGATGCCGGGGTTCTTGCTGCGGCCCTTTTCGACTGCGATCCGCATCAGCTGGCCGACGCCAGTCTGGTCGATCGAGGCGAAGGGGTTCTTCGTCACGATCTCGGCCTCCTGGTAGGGCGGGAGGAACGAGCCGGAGTCGTCGCGGGACATCCCGAGGCAGGTCTGCGTCAGGTCGTTGGTGCCGAAGCTGAAGAACTCGGCGGTCTCGGCGATCTCGTCGGCGGTGAGGGCGCCGCGGGGGATCTCGATCATCGTGCCCACGGAGTAGGCGATCTTCGTCTTACGCTCGGCCATCACGGCCTTGGCGACGTCGTGGACGATCTCAACCTGCAGATCGAGCTCCTTCTTGAAGCCGACCAGCGGGATCATAATCTCCGGCTTGGCCTTGTAGCCCTGCTTGTTGGCGTCGGCGGCGGCCTCGAAGATCGCGCGCGCCTGCATCGCAGTGATCTCCGGGTAGCGGATGCCGAGGCGGCAGCCGCGGAAGCCGAGCATCGGGTTGAACTCGTGGAGCTCGTGGACGCGGCCCATAATCTTCTCGACGCTGATGCCGAGCTTCCGGGACAGGTCCATCTGCTGCTCCTTGGAGTGGGGCAGGAACTCGTGCAGCGGCGGATCGAGGAACCGGATGGTGGCCGGGAAGCCCTTGAGGGCCTTGAAGATCCCGTGGAAGTCCGCCCGCTGGTAGGGCAGCAGCTTGGCGAGGGCCGTCTGGCGGGCCTCGAGCGAGTCGGCGAGGATCATCTCGCGCATCGCGTCAATCCGGTCGCCCTCGAAGAACATATGTTCCGTGCGGGTGAGGCCGATGCCGGTGGCGCCGAAGGCGATGGCGTTGGCGGTCTGCTCCGGGGTGTCCGCATTGGTGCGGACTTGGAGCTTGGTGACCTGAGCGCACCACTTCATCAGCTGGGCATAGCTGCGGAACTTCTCGGTCGACTGGGCGGCCTTGTCGCCGTTCAGCAGGCCGGAGATGATCTCCGAAGGGGCGGTCTTGATCTGGCCGGCGTAGACCGTGCCGGAGGTGCCGTCGATGGAGAGGTAATCTCCCTCAACGAAGACTTGGCCGGCGATGGTGGCCTTCTTGGCCTCGTAGTCGATGTGGACGGAGGAGGCGCCGCAGACGCAGACCTTGCCCATCTGGCGGGCGACGAGGGCGGCGTGCGAGGAGACGCCACCGCGGGCGGTCAGGATGCCCTCCGCGGCGATCATCCCGCGCAGGTCCTCGGGGGAGGTCTCGACGCGGACGAGGAGTACCTTTTCGTTGCGGCCCGCGGCCTGGACGGCGCGGTCAGCATTGAAGTACACCTTGCCGGTGGCAGCGCCCGGGCCGGCGGGGAGGCCGGTGGCGATCACCTTGGCCTTCTTGACCTCGGCGGGATCGAAGATCGGGGCGAGGAGCTGCTCCAGTTGGTCGGCCGGGTTGCGCAGGATGGCGGTCTGCCAGTCGATCAGCTTCTCCCTCACCATATCGATGGAGAACTTGAGGGCGGCGGCCGCGGTGCGCTTCCCGTTACGGGTCTGCAGCATGAACAGCTTGCCTTCCTGAATCGTGAACTCGACGTCCTGCACGTCCTTGAAGTGCTTCTCCAGGATCTGGCGGACCTTCAGGAGTTCCGCGTAGGTCTTGGGCATCTGGTCCTTGAGCTTCAGGACGGGCTCGGGGGTGCGGACGCCGGCGACGACGTCCTCGCCCTGGGCGTTGATCAGGAATTCACCGTAGAACTCGTTAACGCCGTTGGCGGGGTTGCGGGTGAAGGCCACGCCGGAACCGGAGGTGTCCCCGGTGTTGCCGAACACCATCGCCTGCACGTTCACCGCGGTGCCCCAGGCCTCCGGGATGTTGTACTTGCGACGGTAGACCTTGGCGCGGTCGTTCATCCAGGAGCTGAAGACGGCCCCGGCGGCGCCCCGCAGCTGGTCCCAAGGATTGTCCGGGAACACCTTGCCGGTGCGCTCCTTGACTAGCTTCTTGAAGCGGCGCACCAGCTCCTGCTGGTCCGCGGCGGTCAGCTTCGAATCCTCGAGGTCGGCGTGGTAGACCTCGTGCTTATAGGCGTGAATGACGGTCTCGAACGGCTCGTGGTCCTCGTTCTCCCGCTTCTGCACGCCGAGGACGACGTCGCCGTACATCTGGATGAACCGGCGGTAGCAGTCCCAGGCGAAGCGTTCATTCTGGGTGGCGCGCACCAGCGCGAGCACCGAGGCTTCGTTCAGGCCGAGGTTGAGGATGGTATCCATCATCCCAGGCATCGAGTCGCGGGCGCCGGAGCGGACGGCGACGAGAAGGGGCATCCCGTCGGTGGCGCCGAAGCGGGTGCCCATAATGCGCTCCATATTGGCGACGCCGGCCTCCATCTGGGCCTGGAGCTGCTGCGGATAGGTCTTTCGGTTCGCGTAGAAGTAGGTGCAGACCTCGGTCGTGATCGTGAAGCCCGGGGGCACCGGCAGGCCGATGCGGGTCATTTCCGCGAGGTTGGCGCCCTTGCCGCCGAGGAGGGCCTTCATCGAGCCGTCGCCGTCAGCGCGGCCGGCCCCCCAAGTGTAGACGTACTTCGGGCCTTTGGAGGCGGGTTTCTTGGCGGAGGCCTGGGCCTTCGTCGCGGGTTTGCGGGCGGTTTTGTTGGCAGCCATCGTGGTTGGGTTGAGGATTGGGAAAAGGGTCGCGCCCGCGCGGGCGCACGAGCGCCAGACGCAATACGGGGGGACCCCGGAGTGTCAACGGCGCAGCAGGCCCTGCGACGTTGACCCGGACAGATCCCGCACATCGCGCTTCCGTTTTTCGGGAATTCCGCCAGCGTGGCGGACCTTCCGCCTGCTGTGACTTCACCCAACCCTGTTCCTGACGATCCCTACGTGCCCGCCGAGGCCCTGCCGTCCACGCGCGAGAAGCCAATGGGGTTCTGGCAGCATCTGGATGAGCTCCGCGGTGTGCTCGTGAAGAGCGTGGTCGCGTTCGTGATCTGCGCGGTCATCGTGGGCAGCTTTGCCACCAACTTTATGGAGTGGTTGAAGTGGCCCCTGCTGACGGTGGCCAAGGACTACCCCCAATTGGACA
>JBILWD010000394.1:0-3101 GCA_044370095.1 Opitutaceae bacterium
CCGCGGGGACTGGATCGGCGACTACCTCGACCCGGCAACCTTCCTCGACATCTTCCGCGGGGACAGCGGGAACAACTACACCGGCTGGGCACAACCGGAGTACGACGCGGCGCTCTTCGCCGCGGCGCGTACCGCCGACCCCGCGGCACGGGCGGAACTGCTCCAGCGAGCGGAATCCATCCTCCTAGAGGGCGTGCCCTTCATCCCGGTCTACCACTACACGCACGTCTTCCTCATCCACCCCGCGGTGAAGGGCTGGCACTCTAACCTTTTGGACCATCACCCTTACAAACATGTCTGGCTGGAGCCCTAAGGTCGTCGCCGCGGCGCGGGCGGTCGCAGCACTGCTCCTCGGGTTCGCCGCGGGCTGCGGGCGGCCGGCCGCGCCCGCCGCCGAGTCCGTCCTTCGAGTCAGCCAGCGCAACGAGCCCGCCTCGCTCGATCCGGCAGCCACCACGCTGCCAGATGAATTTGGGCTCCTGCGCGCTCTCCTCGAGGGACTGCTGGTCCCGGGACCGGCCGGCGAACCGCCCCGGCCCGGCGCCGCCACCCGGTTCGAGGTCTCCCCGGATGGCCGCACCTACGTGTTCCACCTCCGGCCGGATGGTCGCTGGTCCGACGGGGCCCCGGTGACCGCCGAACACTTCGTCGCCGCCTACGAGCGGGCGCTGCGCCCCGCCACCGCCTCACCGAAGGCGGCCGCGTTGCACCTCGTCGCTGGGGCCCGGGACTACGGCTCCGGAAAACTCGCCGACTTCCGCACGGTCGGTTTCCGCGCCCTCGACGCGCAGCGCCTCGAGATCCGCCTCGAGCAGCCGAACCCGCGGTTTCCACACCACGTCGCCAGCGGCCCGTGGCTGCCCGTCCGCGCGGACGTCGTGGCGCGCCACGGCCGCCGGTGGACCGAACCGGGCAACTTTGTCGGCAACGGACCTTTCCTCCTCGCGGAATGGCGTCCTGACCAGCGGGTCGTCCTGCGCCGCAACCCGACCTGGCACGGCGCCGCCGGGGTCGCACTGGATGCGGTCCACTTCCTGCGTTTTGACAGCGGCGACTCCGAAGAGCGGGCGTACCGCGCGGGCCAACTCGAGGCAACGATGGCCGTACCCGGCGGGAAACTTTCCGCGTGGGAACGGGATCGCCCGGCCGAACTGCGGCGGGCGCCGATGCTCGAGACGCGTTACCTTGCCTTCAACACCCGCCGGCCCGCGCTCACCGCTGGCGTCCGCCGCGCCCTCTCCCTCGCGCTCGACCGCGAACGCCTTGCCGCGACCGTGCTTCAGGGCAACCACCGCGCCGCCGATCGATTTTTACCCCCGGGCCTCGCTCCGGCCGCCGCCCCCGTCGGCGGCGCGGTGCGCTTCGACGCGGCCGCGGCGCGAGAGGAGCTCGCCCGGGCCGGTTTCCCTGGGGGCCGCGGCCTACCCCGGCTTGAACTGAGCGGCTGGAGCCAGACGCCTGTGCTCGAGGCCATCCAACAACTGTGGCGGCGTGAGCTCGGCGTGGAGACAACCATCGCCCTGCGCGAGGCGCGCGTCCATTTGGACGCGCTTCGTCAGGGCGCGTTCGATCTCGCCTTCATCACGGCGATCCCCGACGCCGCGGATCCGTTGGCGATGCTCGAGGATTTCGGGCCCGAGCACCCGCTGAACTATCCGGGGTGGAACGATCCCGCTTTCGCGCGCCTGCTGGCCGCCGCCGCCGCGACGGCAGATCCGGCGGACCGGGACACGCGGGTCGCCGAAGCCGAGGGAGCTCTCCTCGCCGCCCAACCGCTCACCCCGCTCTACTTCAACACCAAGACGTGGCTCCTCTCTCCCCGCGTGCAAGGCTGGGAGGAGGATGGGCTCTGGGGCCGCACGTACCACGGCCTCCGTCTCCTGCCGCCCTGAACCCGGCGGGATGCGGGGCCGGGCTGTCCACTGAACGGGCGCTCAGGCCCGTACGGTGAGCAACTCGATCCGGCGGGCGCTCGCGCTGGACGCGTCGATCTCGACCAGCGCACCGGAGAGGCGGACGTCCTCCGTCGCGACCTCGGCCCGGCGCGGCATCCCGTCGAGAAAACGATCCACCACGGGGCGGATCTCACGTCCCAACACGCTGGCGTAGGGCCCGGTCATCCCGACGTCGCAGATGAACGCGGTGCCCTTCGGTAGGACGCACGCGTCCGCGGTTGCGACGTGGGTGTGGGTGCCGAGCACGGCGGTCACGCGGCCGTCGAGGTGCCAGCCGAGTGCCTGTTTCTCGGAGGTGGCCTCGGCGTGGATCTCGACGATGATGGCGTCGGCCTGCGCGCGCAGTTGCCCGATCAGCCGGTCGGCGGTGAGGAAGGGGCAGTCCGCCTTCAGGCCCATAAAAGTCCGGCCGAGCACGGTGAAGACCGCGACGCGGAACCCGCGTGCCTCGATGATGAGGTGGTCCATCCCGGGGCAGGCGCGGGGAAGGTTGGCGGGACGGCAGACACGGTCCAACTGCGTGATCTCATTTTCCCAGCCACGCTGGTCCCACGCGTGGTCGCCGAGCGTGAGCGCGTCGACGCCGCATTCGAGGAGCGAGCGGGCAATGGCCCCCGTGATCCCGGCGCCGGCGGCGGCGTTCTCGGCGTTGGCCACCACAAAATCCAGGCCGTGCTCGGTCCGGAGGCGGCCGAGCCGCCCGGCGACGATGTCCCGGCCCGGGCGGCCGACGATATCGCCAATGAACAGCAGCTTCAGCATCGCGCCACCGTGCGGCGCGGCCCCGACCCGCGCGAGCCAATTAGCGCGCCCGCCTCACTCGTACCGGAGCGACTCGATCGGATCGAGGTTGGCGGCCTTGAGCGCCGGATAGAGGCCAGCCGCCACCCCGATGAAGGAGCACGTGACGAGGCCCAGGGCCGCCCAGCCCCAGGGGAACACGACCTCCGCCTGCAGCCACATCGCCAGGGCGTTGCCCGTCAGAACCCCGAGGATGATCCCCACCACCCCGCCGGTGACCGAAAGGAGCACCGCCTCGATCAGGAACTGGCCCAAAATGGAGCTCCGACGAGCGCCGACCGACTTGCGCACCCCGATCTCCTTGGTGCGCTCGGTGACGCTCACGAGCATAATGTTCATAATGCC
>JBILWD010000137.1:0-9613 GCA_044370095.1 Opitutaceae bacterium
AGTGCGGGGCGCCGGGGTCTGGAGAGGGGTGCATCGGCGGAGGCGTACCCGTGGCTACCCGGCACCGGCAATCCTATTCCCGGCGCGCCGCGAGCTCGACAGGGCTGCCGCTGCCGCGCCAGCGTCGCGCGTATGCGCCGTCTAACCCTCCCGCGCCTCCTGTCCCTTTTCCTCGCTGCCGCCGTGCTTCCCGCCGCCGTCCCGGTCGAGCACGACCTCGTCGTCTACGGGGGTACCGCCGCCGCCGTGACCGCCGCGGTCCAAGCCCGACAGATGGGCCGTTCCGTCATCGTGGTGAGCCCCGACCGTCACCTCGGAGGCCTCACCAGCGGCGGCCTCGGTTGGACCGACACCGGCAACAAGGCCGTCATCGGCGGCCTCGCGCGAAACTTCTATCACCGCGTCTGGCGCCACTACCAGGCGGACGCGGCGTGGCGCTGGCAGTTGCGGACCGAGTACGGCAACCGCGGCCAGGGCACGCCTGCGATCGACGGCGAGCAGCGCACGATGTGGATCTTCGAGCCGGGCGTCGCGGAGCAGGTCTTCGAGGACTTGGTGCGCGAGCACGGCATCACGGTGGTCCGGGACGAGTGGCTCGACCGGAAGGGCGGCGTCACCAAGTCGGGCGGCCGGATCACTTCCATCCGCACCCTCAGCGGCCGTACCTATGCGGGGCGGATGTTCATCGATGCGACCTACGAGGGGGACCTGATGGCCGCCGCCGGGGTCTCGTACCACGTCGGGCGCGAGGCGAACCGGGTCTACGGTGAGGAGCACAACGGGGTGCAGACGGGCGTGCTGCACCACCGGCACCACTTCGGGGTCCTCCTGCCTCAGAAGGTCAGCCCCTACCGGATCCCCGGCGATCCGGCGAGTGGCCTAGTCGCGCGGGTCAGCGCCGATCTGCCCGGGGTGTTCGGCGAGGGCGACCATCGGGTGCAGGCCTACTGCTTCCGGATGTGCCTGACGGACCACCCCGAAAACCGGATCCCTTTTGCCCGCCCGGAGGGTTACGATCCCGCCCAGTACGAGTTGCTGGCGCGCGTCTACGCAGCGGGCTGGAAGGAGACCTTCGGCAAGTTCGACCCGATCCCGAACCGCAAGACCGACACCAACAACCACGGCCCCTTCAGCACGGACAACATCGGGATGAACTATGACTACCCGGAGGCCAGCTACGAGCGCCGCCGGGAGATCATCCAGGAGCACGAGAATTACCAGAAGGGCTGGCTCTACTTCATCACCACCGATCCGCGCGTGCCGGCGGACGTCCGGGAGCGGATGCGGCAGTGGGGCCTGGCGAAGGACGAGTTCAAGGACAACGGCGGCTGGCCCCGCCAGATCTACGTGCGGGAGGCGCGTCGGATGATCGGCAGCTTCGTGATGACGGAAAACGAACTGCGCCAGCGCAAACCCACCCCCGATTCGGTCGGGATGGGCAGCTACACCATCGATTCGCATAACGTGCAGCGCTACATCACCCCCGAAGGCTACGTGCAGAACGAGGGCGACATTGGCGTGCCGCTGAAGGCGCCCTATGCCATCGCCTACGGGGCCCTAGTGCCTAAGCGCGGGCAGGCTGAGAACCTGCTCGTGCCGATCTGCGTCTCGAGCTCCCACATCGCCTTCGGTTCCATCCGGATGGAGCCTGTCTTTATGATCCTCGGGCAGTCCGCCGCCACTGCGGCCGTGCTCGCGCTTGAGGACGGGCTGGCGGTGCAGGACGTGCCCTACGCGCGCCTGCGGGAGCGCCTGCTCCGCGACGGCCAGGTGCTGGAGCACCGCCCCGCGCCCTCGCCTTGAGCCTTCCGCTGCTCCTCGCGCTTGGTTCCGCCGTCCTGTTCGCGGTCGCCGCGCTCCTCCTCAAGCGCGCCTCCGACCTCGGGGCGGGGCTCTGGCGGACCGCGTTCGTCGCCAACCTGATGACCGTGCTCGTGTTCCAGCCCCTCTGGCTGCTCGGGGGCGAATGGCACCCGGAGTTGTGGTGGCAGCCGGTCGTTACCGCGCTCTGCTTCTCCGGGGGGCAGTTTCTCACGCTGCTGGCCTTCGAGACCGGGGACGTCTCCGTCGCCGCGCCCGTGATGGGGGTCAAGATCCTGCTGGTCGCCGTGCTGGTGGCGTGGTGGGCGGGGGAGGCCCTGCGCTGGCAACTCTGGGTCGCGGCGCTGCTCGCCAGCGCGGGGGTCGCGGTGCTGAACGCCTCCGTGGGCGCCGGCCGGCCACACTTCCGGGTGGGTCGCACCGTGCTGATCGCGTCCGCGGCCGCCGCGGCCTACGCGGTGTTCGACGTGCTCACCCAGCTGTGGAGCCCGCGCTGGGGCCTCGGACGTTTCCTGCCCCTGACGGTCTCCTGCGGCGGGTTGTTGGCCTTCCTCTACGTGCCCCGGTTCCGCGGGTCGCTCGCCGATATCCCGGGTCCGGCGTGGCGGTGGCTGCTCGCGGGCACCGCCGTGATGGGCGCGCAGTCGGCGGGCATCACCGCTGCCATCGCCCACTGGGGCGGCGCGGCGCCCGTCAATGTCGTGTACGGCTCCCGCGGGCTCTGGAGCGTGCTCGCGGTCTGGCTCCTCGGGGCGTGGGCCGGCTCGCGCGAGCGGTCCGCGGGTACCGGTGTGCTGCGAACCCGGCTGGCCGGCGCCACCCTGATGCTGGGTGCGATCTCCCTCGTGCTCGGTTGAGCTTGCCGGCGCCGCGCGGCGCGCGCCCGCCGTGTTCACGCTTGCCAGCCCGCGCGGGCGCGGGTCTGTTCCGGCCCGCTTTCCCACCGATGGCCGCGAATTACACTGAAGCGAGCATCAAGACGCTCTCCTCCCTCGAGCACATCCGCCTCCGCCCGGGGATGTATATCGGACGCCTCGGCAACGGCACCCACGCCGAGGACGGCATCTACGTCCTGCTCAAGGAGACGATCGATAACTGCATCGATGAATTCACGATGGGCCACGGGCGGCGGGTCGAAGTCGAGCTGCTCGAGCGTTCCGTGCGCGTCCGCGACTACGGCCGGGGTATCCCGCTGGGCAAGCTGGTCGACTGCGTTTCCATCATCAACACGGGGGCCAAGTACGACAGCGAGACCTTCCAGAAATCGGTCGGGCTCAACGGCGTGGGCCAGAAGGCGGTCAACGCCCTCTCGCTCGAGTACCGCGCACAGGCCTTCCGCGACGGCCAGAGTCGGCTCGTGGAGTTCACCCAAGGCCGGCTGCGGCGCGACGGCAAGGTGGTCAAGTCGGAGGAGCGCAACGGCACGCTGATCGAGTTCACGCCCGACGAGGCGCTCTTCGGAAAGGACTTCCGCTTCCGCCCCGAGTTCATCGAGGACCTGCTCTGGAACTACGCCTTCCTCAACCGCGGGCTCACGCTCACCCTCAACGGCAAAGCCTTCAAGTCGGAGCACGGCCTGCGCGACCTGCTGCAGAAAAACCTGAGCGGCGAACCGCTGTACCCGATCGTCCACCTCGAGGGGGATGACATCGAGGTGGCCTTCACCCACGGGGCCCACTACGGCGAGGAGTACTTTTCGTTCGTCAACGGCCAGCACACCACGATGGGCGGCACCCACCTAGCCGCCTTTCGCGAGGCCCTGGTCGATACGGTGCGCAATTTCTTCAAGAAGGACTACGACGCCGCCGACATCCGCCAGTCAATCGACGCCGCGGTCGCCGTGCGCGTGATGGAGCCGGTCTTCGAATCGCAGACCAAGACCAAGCTCGGCTCCACCCACGTCGGCCCCAATGGCCCCACGCTCAAGGACTTTGTCGGCAAGTTCATCCAGCAGACGCTCGACGTCCACCTGCACAAGAATCGGGAGACGGCCGAGGCCCTCCGCACCAAGATTGAGTCCAGTGAACGCGAGCGGAAGGAGTTGGCCGGCATCCGTAACCTTGCCCGCGAGCGGGCCAAGAAGGCTTCGCTCCACAACCGCAAGCTGCGCGACTGCCGTCTCCACCTTGGGGACCGCAACGAGCGGGCCGAGCTGAGTACGCTGTTCATCGTGGAGGGTGATTCGGCCGCCGGCTCGCTCACCGCCACCCGCGACGTGCAGACCCAAGCGGTCTTCGCGCTCAAGGGAAAGCCACTCAACACCTACGGGCTCTCGAAGAAGGTGATCTACGAGAACGAGGAGTTTCACCTCCTGCAGTCCGCGTTGAACATCGAGGACGGCCTCGAGGGCCTCCGCTACGGCCGGGTGGTGATCGCGACCGACGCGGACGTCGACGGGATGCACATCCGGCTGCTGCTGATCTCGTTCTTCCTGCAGTTCTTCCCCGACCTGATCCGTAACGGCCGGCTCCACCTGTTGGACACCCCCCTGTTCCGGGTCCGCAACAAGCGGCGGACGATCTATTGCTACACCGAGGCGGAGCGGGCTGCGGCCGTCGCCGAACTGGGGGCCGGTCACGAGATTACGCGCTTCAAGGGCCTCGGCGAGATCTCGGCCGGCGAGTTCAAGGACTTCATCGGGGAAAACATCCGCCTGGAGCCGGTCTCGCTCAATCACCTGTACAACAGCGACGAGCTGCTGGCGTTCTTCATGGGCAAGAACACGCCCGAGCGGCAGGACTTCATCATCGGGAACCTCAAGGTGGAGAAGGACCTCGTGGCCGTCTGAGCCGCGGCCCCTTGACCTCGCTGCGCCGCGCGTGGCAGCGTCCCGTTTTTCCTCCCGCATGCCGAAGAAGCCGCCCGCCAAATCCGCCCCGGATCAGCCGGAACTGCCGCTGGGCACCCCGCCGGAGGCCGCGGCTGGCCATCCCGCGCCCGCCGTCCCCGTGCCGCCGGCTGAGGTCCCCGCGCCGGAGGCCGCGCCCGCCCCGGCGGGCCCGCCCGCGCGCCGCGGTGGCGACTCGGTGCAGACCGAAGATTCCCCCCTCGCCAACAGTTACCGTGGCTGGTTCCTCGATTATGCCAGTTACGTCATCCTCGACCGGGCGGTGCCCCACCTCGATGACGGCCTGAAGCCGGTCCAGCGCCGCATCCTCCACACGCTGTGGGATATGGACGACGGGCGCTTCCACAAGGTCGCCAACGTCGTCGGCCGCACGATGTCGCTCCACCCGCACGGGGACGCCTCCATCGGCGCGGCGCTTGTCGCCATCGGCCAGCGAGCCTTCCTGATCGAGCCGCAGGGTAACTTCGGCAACGTCTTCACCGGCGATGATGCGGCGGCGCCCCGCTACATCGAGGCGCGACTCACGCCCCTTGCCCGCGAGGTGCTCTTCAACCCCAAGACCACCACGTGGCAACTCAGCTACGACGGGCGCGCCAAGGAGCCCGTGACCTTACCGGCGAAGTTCCCGCTCGTCCTGCTCGAGGGCGCCGAAGGCATCGCGGTGGGCCTTTCCACGCGCATTCTGCCGCACAATTTCAACGATCTCTGTCGCGCGGCCATCAATCATCTTCAGGGCAAGACGTTCCGGATCTTCCCTGATTTTCCCTCGGGCGGCCTCGCGGATTTCGCGGAATACAACGACGGCGAGCGCGGCGGCCGCGTGAAGGTGCGCGCCCGTATCGAGCAGCGCTCCAAATACCTTCTGGCCATCACCGAGCTGCCGTACGGCACCACGACCGAGACGTTGATCGAGTCGATCCTCGCGGCCAACGCCAAGGGCAAGATCAAGATCAAGCACGTCGACGACAATACGGCCGACAAGGTGGAGATTTTGGTCCACCTGCCCCAGGGCTCCGATCCGGAGCAGGTGATCCAGCAGCTCTACGTGTTCACCGGCTGCCAGCAGAACCTCGCGCCGGCGGCCTGCGTCATCGTCACCGACCCGCAGACGGGCCTCGACCGGCCCGAGTTCCTCGGCTGCCGCGAGCTATTGCGGCGCTCCGTCGAACGCACCCGCGAGCTCCTCAAGCGCGAGCTGGAGATCAAGCTCGGGGAACTGGAGCAACAGTGGCACTGGGACTCCCTCGAGCGGATCTTCATCGAAGAGCGCATCTACCGCCGGATCGAGAAGTCCCGCACCTGGGAAAACGTGCTGGCGGAGATCCGCGAGGGCCTCGCCCCCTTCCTCCAGCAGCTCCGCCGTGAGGTCACGGAGGACGACATCACCCGCCTCACCGAGATCCGCATCAAGCGCATCTCGGCCTACAACCGATTCCAAGCCGACGAGCAGCTCAAACGTATCGAGGAGGGAATCCGCGAGACCAAGGGCCACCTGCGCAACCTCACCGGGTTCACCATCGCCTGGTTTGAGATGCTGCAGGAGAAGTACGGCAAGGGCCTCAAGCGCCGCACCACCTACGACGAGATCGAGCAGATCGACGCGGCGGCCGTCGTCTCCGTCAACCAACGCCTCTACGTCAACCGCGAGGACGGTTTCATCGGCCTCAACTGGCGCCAGCACGAGTTTGTCCAGGACTGCACGATCCTCGACAGCGCGCTCACGATTATGCGGGACGGCTCGCTCAAGGTGGCGAAGGTGGCCGACAAGGTCTTCATGGGCCGGGACATCATCCACTGCGCGGTCTTCCCCAAGGACGGGGACCCGCACTTCTACACGATGGTGTACCAGGACAAGGAGTCCGGAAAGGCCCTCGCCAAACGCTTTCAGATTGGCGGTCTCTCGCGCGATAAGCTGTACCCGCTGGTAGCCAGCGAGGGTTCGAAGGTAGTCTACCTCGACGTGAGCCGCACCGAGGCGGAGATGCCGCGGAAGCTAAAGGTCTTCATCGACGGCCGCAGCGGAGCGCGGGTGCGGGAGTTTGACTTCGACGCCTCGGCGCTGCCCGTGAGCAGCCGCAGCGCCAAGGGCCAGATGGTATCGAAGTGGCCCGTGAAGGACGTCCGCCGCGCCGACTTGAAGCTGGGCTAAGGGGCCGGACAGGGTTTGGTTCGCCCGCCCAGAACGCGCGCGCTTGGACCGGTCTCCCGGCCGCATTTTTTCTCGGGTCGCCTGATTCCGGTGTCGCCTTCCCGCGGGGAAGGCGCACGGTGGGCGGAGATCTTGAGGCGCTTGGTTTTCGGGCGTCCGTCCGCTCCAGTAAAACCGTTCGTCCCCTTTTCCCCATGAACCCCTCCGTCGACCTCTCCCGTCGCCAATTCATCCGCGCCTCCGCCGCCGCCGGCGGGGCCTCCGCGCTCGCCGGTTGCAGCCACACCCCGCAGCCGTCTCCGAGCGCGCCCGCCGCCGCCATGGCCGCGGCCGCCGTAGCGCCCCGCGCCTTGGGCGCCCAGTCCGGTTCCGACCGCCTCCGCGTCGGCGTCGTCGGCTGTGGTGGCCGGGGTACCGGCGCCATCCGGAACATCCTCGCCGCCGCGCCGGGCATCGAGATCGTTGCCCTAGGCGACCTTTTTGAGCGGCAGGTGACGCAGGCGCAGGAGCGTCTCAAGCTGCCCAACGTCCAGAAGTTCTGGGGCTTTGATAACCACGAGAAGGTCCTCGCCGCGGGCATCGACCTCGTGATCCTCGCCGCTCCCCCAGGCTTCCGCCCCCAGCACTTCGAGGCGGCGGTCAACGCCAGCACCCCGACGCGCAAGATCCACATCTTCTGCGAGAAGCCCGTCGCGGTGGATCCGGTGGGCTGCCGGCGCTTCATTGCCGCCGCCCGCAAGTCAAAGGAGATGGGCATCGCCGTGGTCGCCGGTACCCAGCGCCGCCACCAGCAGAGCTACATCGACACGCTCAAGCGGATCCACGACGGCCAGCTCGGCGAACTCGTGGGCGGTCAGTGCTACTGGAACGGCTCCGGCATCTGGTTCCGCGAGAAGAAGGACTGGATCGCCGGCTTCTCCGATTTCGAGTGGCAATGCTGGAACTGGTACCACTGGGACTGGCTGTGCGGCGATCACATCGTCGAACAGCACATTCATAACATCGACGTGATGAACTGGGCTTACGGTGGTCCCCCGGTGAAGTTTACCGGGATGGGCGGCCGCCAAAGCCGCGGTAACATTCCGGGCAACATCTGGGACCACTTCTCCGTCGAGATGGAGTACGCCAACGGCGCCCGCGTGCTGAGTATGTGCCGCCACACCCCGAAGTCCACGCCGCGCGTCGCCGAGC
This sequence comes from Opitutaceae bacterium, assembly GCA_044370095.1. Classification (GTDB taxonomy): domain Bacteria; phylum Verrucomicrobiota; class Verrucomicrobiia; order Opitutales; family Opitutaceae; genus ER46. Next base: position 8,010 of record JBILWD010000137.1, read on the forward strand.
GCATCGTGGGCACCAAGGGCTACGCGGACCTCACCCAGTCCGGGGTTGCCACGATCAAGGGCGCGAATCCGTTCAATTACTCGGGTCCGACGCCCGACCCGTACGTGGTCGAGCACACGCACCTCATCGAGAGCATCCGGAACAATCAGCCTTTGAACGAGGGCGAACAGGTGGCGATCAGCACCCTCACCGCGATCGGCGGCCGCATCTCGGCCTACACCGGCCGCGAGGTGTCCTGGAAGTGGCTGATGGAGGGTTCCAAGCTCGATATCGCCCCCAAGGAATTCAAGGCGGGCCCGGGCTTCTTCCCGAAGACCCCGAACCCCGGCGAGACCGAGCTGATCTGAGCGTCTAATCTCCCCGCAAAACAGGCCCGCCGGCATTCGTCGGCGGGCCTGTTTATTGTGCGCCCGGCGCGGGGCGGAAAGTGGTGCCAGAGGCCGGGATTGAACCGGCGACCAAAGGCTTATGAGTCCTCTGCTCTACCACTGAGCTACTCTGGCGCGGAGAGGGCGGAAGCTGGCGTTTCGCTCCGGGAAATCCAGCCCAAACTTCGCCCCGCGAGCAGTGCGGCGCTCAGTAGTCCGCGCTGGCGCCGACCCCCTCCCACGCCTCCAGCTCCCGCAGGCCGGCATTGTACCGCCGCCGCGCCTTGTCGGTGGCGTATTTGCCGAGCACCAGCCGTAGGGGAGGGGAGGCTGCATCCACCGCCGCAAGAATGGCCGCCGCCGCCTTGGTCGGATCGCCCGGTTGGCGGCCGCGCGTGCTCTCCACCAGCCGCCGGAACTTACCGCTGGTGCCCTCGTAATCCGGCAGGGTCGCGGCCCCCGCCTCCAGCGACCGCCCAACAAAATCGGTCCGGAAGGGCCCGGGTTGCACGAGAGTCACTTTGATCCCGAGGGGACGCGTTTCCGCCGCCACGGCCTCGCCCAGCGCCTCGAGCGCGGCCTTGGAGGCCCCGTAGAGCGAGAAGCCTGGATAATTGCTGATCGCCGCCGCGGCGCTGATGAACACGAGATGCCCGCTTCGTTGCCCCCGCAGGACCGGCAGGCTCGCCCGCACCACGTGCACCGCCCCGAGAAAATTAGTCTCCCATTGCCGCCGCATCTGCTCCTCGGTCAGTTCCTCCAGCGCGCCCAGCAGCCCGAAGCCCGCGTTGTTCACCACGACGTCGAGCCGGCCGAAGGCCGCCAGCGCCGCGTCCACCGCGGCCTGCGCCTCCCCCGGGGCGGTCACATCCAGGCGCAGGGCCACCGCCCGCTCTGGCGCCGCCGCCACAAGGTCCGCGAGGGTACCGGGATCGCGGGCCGTTGCCGCCACGCGGTCGCCTCGCGCGAGGGCCGCTTCCGCCACCGCGCGACCCAGGCCGCGGGAGGCCCCCGTGATAAACCAGACGCGCGGAGAGGAATCGGACATAAGGGAGCTAGCGAAGCACGTTGCCCGCCGGGCGCAAGGTGGGGCTCCAGCAAGGCGGCTGCGCGGCGCCACTCCTCGCTCGACCCCATTCCCGCGCCCGCGATGCTCCGGCGCGGCGGAGATCGCGGCTCGCGCCGACCCCAGCCCCCCCCATCCCGTTTTCCGCCCCGCTTCCGATCCCCCCTTCG
>JBILWD010000138.1:0-9588 GCA_044370095.1 Opitutaceae bacterium
CGCGTCAGGACTGGCTCGATCCACCACGATTGCAGGCCGCCGTGGATGACCAGTCCGGCGAGGAAAAACCCGACGAGGACCGGTGGCTTCAGGTCGATCGGGGTCTGGTGGTGCGCGGTCGCCTGGGTGAAGGCGAGGAAGAACAGGAGCGCCCCGATACACAGGACGGGCTGATGCGCCTGCCACACCACAAAGCCGAGGAAGGCCAGGTGCACGAGGGTGATCCAAGCGGGCACCGGTGGCCGCGGCGCCACCGGCTTGGCCTCGGTCACGGGGCGCAGCGCCGCCAGCTCCTTCCGGAAGATGAAGTAGTAGATCAGGGTCGCGACGACGACGCCCAAGATCGCCCGGTCGCCGAACGTCTTAAACATGAACCACAGGTCCCAGTTCCAAGGTCCGGCCACCATAATCACCGGCGGCGCCGCGAAGTGGGTGAGCGTGCCCCCGACCGAGATGTTCACGAACAGGAGGCCAAGGGTCGCGTAGGCCAGCCGGGGGCTCGGCTGGAGCGCGTAGAATTGCCGCGCGAGGAGCAGCGCCGCGATGGTCATCGCCGCTGGTTCAGTGATGAACGAGCCAAGCAGCGGCGCGAGGATCAGGATCGAAAGCCACCACGCGCCGGGCGTCCCGCCGCCCAGCCCCGCTACTGCCCGCAGGGCGCGCTCGGACAGGTCGAGCACGGGCCGCGTGGCCGCCAGGGCCATAATCACGACCACAAAGAGCGGTTCGATATAGCTCACCTTGCCGCCGACGTACGCCACGACCTCGGGCCAGCCCTTGAACGCGGTGATTGCCCCCGCGAGGGCCAAAACCCAGAAGCCAAAGACAATCTCCACTTCCCCCAGGAAATGGAGCACCTGTCCGCCGAAGCTTACCTCGTCCGGTTGGCCGTCGCCATCCACGTCCGTCGCCGGCTCTTTGCGCCCTCTTCGCGCCGCGTGACGCTCCTCCACGACGTGCGCCCAATGGCGGATCTTGGCCGCGAGGAAGGTGTGCAAGATCGCGGTCACGAAGATCGCGAGCGCCACGAGATTAAAGGGATCAAACGCCGCGCGGGCGCGGAGGACTTCGAACAGGCTCGCGCCGGCCGGGTTGGGATAGGCGCTGAGGGGCGTGGGCAGCACGCCGCCCGCGGCTTCGCCCGCCGCGCAGAGCGGGGCGCCGACGGACACCAGCGTCAGAAGCAGTGGTAGGGCGGTGAGGCGCGGCATCGCCGGAGCCAAGCTGCTTCGTCTCGTGCGTCAACGACACCCGCATCCGGCTAGCCTTTCCCGCGGAGGCTGCTTTGGTGACCCGATGGTTCTGCCGTCCGGCCCCCGCCGATGAGTCGCCGCCCGCCCGATCGTCCCGCCGCCGCCCGCCGCGATTTGCCGCCGGGGCGTCCGCCCGCGCCTGCCGCCCCGGCCAGACCCGCCGCGGCCGCCCCGCCGAAGCCCGCGCCGGTCGCGGCCGCGGTTGCCGCCGCAGGGGTGCCCCAGGGTGCCCGCGAAGGCGGGTGGCTCCCGGATGCGGTGCTGGTGGGGGATCGTTTCGAGGCGGGGATGGCCTTTTTCGCGGATGCGACCGGCCGGCTCACGCGGTTTTCCCGGGAGCCCGCGGACCTGGCGCAGGCGCGGCGTTTGCCTGGCGTAGCCGCCTTGCCCGGGTTGGTCGACGCCCATGCGCGCTCCTGGCAACGCCTCCTGCGTGGGCGCGCGCTCCCGGGGTCGGACCCGGCGGGCGGTGCGGCCGGCCTTCGCTTGCTGGCCCGCCTGACGCCCGAGGATGCCTACGACGCGGCGAACCTGGCCTTTCTCGAACTGCTTCGCGGCGGGGTCACGTGTGTTGCCGATTGCTGCTTGCTGCGGGATGGCGCGCCAGGTGGCCCGCCTGAGGAGGCGCTCGCCACGGCCCTCGCGGTCGCGCGCGCCGCGCACGAGGTAGGCATCCGGCTCGCGTTGGTACGGTTGGCCTGCCTGCGGCCGGCGCCGGGCGAGGAGTTGCCCCCGCGGCTGCTCGCGGGCGGCGTCGATGCCTTCACCCGGGAGTGCGAGGTCCTTCGGGCGCGGCTGGAGCGGGAGTATCCCGCCGACGAGGCTTGGCTGGTGGTCGGGCCGCAGTCCCTGGCGGCGGTGCCTGCCGCGGCTTGCCGCGTGATCGGGGAATACGCCCGCGCCCAACGCCTGCGCCTGCAGGCCGTTACCGCCGCCTCGCCCGCCGCTGCGGCCGCGCTGCGCGCCGAGCACGGCCGGCCGGAGGTGGCCACGCTCGCGGAGCTGGGACTGGTGGATAAACGCTTCACCGCGGTTGGAGGCGCACACCTGGATGAGACGGAGCTGCGGTTGATCGGCGCGGCCCGCGGGGCGGTGTGCGCCTTGCCGGGCACGGCGGCCGCGCACGGCTGGGCCTTGCCCGACCCCACGGCGGTGCGGGCCGCCGGGGCCGGTTTGGCTTTGGGGAGCGGGGCCGGGGTGCGGCTCGACTTGTTGGAGGAGGCCCGTTGGGCCGAGCGGCGGTTCCGCCTCGAAGCGTCGCCCGCTCCGGCACCCGCTGCACTCGCGCTGCAGGCCGCTACGGCGATGGGGGCGCGCAGCCTCGGGGCCACTGGGGGAGGGCTCGAGGTGGGCCGGCCGGCCGATTTCTTCACCGTGAGCCTCGCCGAGCCTTCCTTGGCGGGCGCTGATCCCGCCAGCCTCGCCACCGCGCTGGTGCAAGGTGGGCAACTCCGGGCGATCCGCGACGTGTGGGTGGGCGCCCGCCAGCGCCTCGCCGGCGGCCGCCATGTGCGCCAAGGGGCGATCCTCGGGCGATTCATCGAGACTCAGGCGCGGCTGCAGGCGGGTTGAGCCCGCCCGGGCGTTGACCCCGGCCCCGCCCCGTTTTTCCTGCCGCGATGACCCTCACCCTCGTTGTCCTCGCCGCCGGGATGGGCTCGCGCTACGGCGGCTTGAAGCAACTGGATCCCGTCGGGCCCTCCGGGGAGACGATGCTCGATTACGCCGTCCACGATGCCCTGCGCGCCGGGTTCGGGCGGGTGGTGTTCGTCATCCGGCGTGACTTCGAGGCCGAGTTCCGCTCGCGGGTCGGTGCCCGCTATGCCGGCCGGGTGCCCGTGGACTATGTGTTCCAGGCGCTCGACGTGCTGCCGCCCGGGCGGACCGTGCCGACGGGCCGCGAGAAGCCGTGGGGCACCGGCCACGCGGTCTGGTGCGCGCGGGAGGCGGTGGCGGGCAACTTCGCGGTGATCAACGCGGATGATTTTTACGGGGCGGACGCCTATCGCCGGCTGGCCGCGTTCCTGCGCGAAGCCCGGGGTGGGCAATTCGCGATGGTCGGCTACCCGCTGGCCAACACGCTCTCGGAACACGGGGCGGTGTCGCGGGGCCTCACGCAGGTCGGGCCGGGCGGGGTGCTGCGGACGATCGTGGAGCAGCACGGGATCACCCCGGAGCAGGTGGGGCCGGGCCGGGCCTTCGACGGGGCCGCGCCGGTGTCGCTGAACTGTTGGGGCTTCACGCCGTCGCTCTTCGCGGGGCTGGGCTTCCGCCTCGACGCGTTCCTCGCGGAGCGGGCGACGGAACCCAAGGCGGAGTTTTACTTACCCGCGGCCGTCGCCGGGATGATTGCCGGGGGCGAGGCGGTGGTGCAGGTGCTGCCGACCACGGCCACGTGGTTCGGGGTCACTTACCGAGAGGACAAACCCCGGGTGCAGGCGGCCTTGGCCGCGTTGGTGGCGGCGGGGGAATACCCCACCTCGCTGGGGGCTTGAACGGCGCGCGGGGCGGGAGCGCGCGCGGCCCGTGGCCTTGACCCTCCGTGGGTCGGTGGCTTTGCTCGCCGTCGGTATGCGCCCCCTCGTTTTCCCGTGCCTGTGGTTGGCCTTTGGCCTGGCCGGGACCCTGCGTGCGGCGCCTCCGATCGCCTCCCGCTCCCCGTTTCTGCCTCCGGAAAATGCCCCGGTGGAGAAGGCCGAGGCCGGGCCAGCGGCGCTCGAGTTTCGCGGGTTCGTCGATGTGGGCGGGGGCAAGCAGTTCCGGCTGTTCGATCCGGCCAAGAAGCGCGGCGAGTGGCTGCGGCTGAACGAGCGCAGTCCCGAGTTCGAGGCGGTGATCCGCCAGCACAACGAGGGCGAGGAGAGCGTTTCCGTGGAGCACCAGGGCCGCACCGTCACGCTGACGATGCGCAAGGCGAAGATCGTGGCGGATGCGGGCGCGCCCGCCGCGCCGCCGCCGGGGGTCGCCCCAGCGGGGCCGGCGATCACCGTGACGCCCGCGGTCACCCAGAGTGTGATGGTGAATCCGTCTCCGGCGGATGAGCAGCGCCGGCTGGAGGCGGTGGCGGCGGAGGTGAACCGGCGTCGCGCGCTGCGTGAGCAGGCGATGCGCCAGTCGGCCGGTCAGCCGCCTTCGCAGCAGTTGTTGGATGCTGCCGCTGGCCTCGCGATGCCCGTGGGCCCGCAGCCCCCGCCGCAGGTGCCGCAAGTGCCCTGAGGGCCACCTGACGTCAGAACGTCCCCTTGACGCCGATCGTCCAGAGGGAGCCGTAGCGTTCCTGGAAGCGCTGGATGGCGTGGGCGGGCGTGTTGGGTCCGGCGGTCCGGCCGATGGCCATCACGTCGGTCACGTTCCGGAGGTTGGCGAAGAGGGCGATCCCGCGCCGCAAGGTGACCTCGCCCAGCAGATCGATTTGGGTGAAGCCCGGGCGATAGTTGTAGGTTCCAGGCTCGATGCCTTGGCCGGTGAGCAGGCTCTCGATCTGGTCCTCCCGCCAGGTCCAGTTCATCCGCAGGTTGTAGCGCGGGCGGGTGAAGCTCACGCCCCAAGCCGCGCTGCGGGGGATTTCGTTGAACCCGTCGCCACCGAGCTGGCCCTTGCCGGCGTTCGAGCGCAGCAGGCTGCCGTTGGCGAACACCTGGAAGCCGCGCGCCCACGCCGGGAGGAAGGTCAGCGCCTGCCGGTAGCTGAAGTCCAGGCCCTCCATCCGGACCACGTCGGTGCGGTTCCGCTGGGTGCTGACCTCGTAGGGACCGAACTCCTCCGCCTCGAGGCCGTAGAGGGCGAGGAACTCGGGCGTCGCCGGCAAAATGGAGGCGGTGAAGAAGTTGGTGAAATGCCGCCGGAACGCGCCGACGGAGACCTGGCCCACGCCGGCGAAGTAATACTCCGCCCGCACCTTCACGGAGTTGGCGGTCCAGGGCTTGATGCCCGCGTTGTTGACCACGATGCGGTTGTTGGCGGCGGGGGGGTTATCGGTGTTCGGGAGGGTCAGTCCGCCGGCGTATTGGTTCAGGTTCGGCGCGCCGATGCTGGTTGAGACGGCCGCCCGCAGGAGCAGGTTCTCACGCAGCTGGTAAGTCGCATTGAGCGAGGGGAACAGGCGGAGGTACTGCTTCTCGGTGCGCGCCGCCCGCTCCAGGTACGTGAGCCGCGAGACCTCCAGGGGCACGCTGGTCACCGGAAGCACCGCTCCGGCCGCATTGCGCAGCGGGCGGCCCTGGGCGTCACGCTGGACGTTCCGGGTAAGGTCGGTGAGGGGGCCGGCGGCCTCCACATCGGTCTGTTCCGCGCGCACGCCGCCGACCAGCCGCAGACGCCGGTCGAGCAGGGCCACGTCCCCGCGCAGGTAGGCTGCGCTGACGGACTCGCGGGCCTGCTTGGAGTTAGCGATGTGGGAGCGGTAGAGGCCGTTCTCGTCGAGGGTGAACTCGCGCGGATTCGCCCGCCAGTAGGCGAAGACCTCTTGGGAATCGAGGTGCTCGATGCGCGGGAAGCCGAACGGTGCGATCCGGGTCGAGAACAGGCGGTCGAGGAACGGCAGCGCCGTGCCGTTGGTCAGGTTGCCGCGCCCGTCCTTGCCCACGTAGGTGTAGGTGGAGGTCCAGGTGCGCATGTCCCGGCGAGTCTGCCGGAAATCGAGGCCCGTGCGGACGGTGACCGGCACGGCGGTGGCGAAGTCCCGGCGCGCGTTGGCGGTGGCGGTGAAGTTGATGTCCACCGCCCGCTGCGGGGTGGAGGTCAGGGTGTTGAGCGCGTAGTTCTCCAGGCGGTACGGGTCGACCGGCCGGCCGGTGGCGCCGTCGGTCACGGTGATCACGCCGGGGCGGATGAGGCCGGTGTCGGCAAACCCGATGGTCACGCCGGTGCGCCGCGACTGGACGGCGAGAAAGCGCTCCTTGTCCATATCGCGGATGGCATTCTTGCCGTAGGCGCGGCCGGTGGCGAAATCGAGTTTCCAGACGGGGCCGTCGTGGCGCCAGGTGAGCGAGGGCAGGTAGGTGCGGTTCTCGCGGACGCGGTTGCCGCCGTTGTTGAGGGTGAGCTGGCCGGCGCCGGCCACGCCCTGGACGCTGGTCGGGGAGATGGAGGCGGCGACGATCTGGTTGGGCGCCCAGGCGAGGGTGCGGTTCGAGATCCAGCCGTCGAAGGAGGAGTACTGGTACGACAGGGCGAGGCGGCTGTGGGCGCCGAGCCGGAAGTCGAGGGTGAGGCCGAGGGAGTCGCGGTCGGATTCCTTGGGGGCGTCCTGGATGGTGAATTGGGACAGGTAGGGCCGGCCAGGCACGGTGGCCGGGAAAGCGGCGGGTGCGGTGGCGGTGGTGTTGCCGCGCCAGACGTTCGTGGCCCGTTCCTGGGAGGAGTACTGGGTGGAAGCGCCGGCCGAGAGGGTGAAGCCGAAGCGGCGGTTCACCGGGACGACCCATGAGAGGTCCGCGCCGGGCCACACCTTGCGCCGGGGATCGCGGTACATCGCGGCCCCGGGGCCGATCGCGCGCTGGTCGTCCCGGAGCAGGAAGTAGAAGCTGCCGTTGAACACCGGCCGGGTGCGCTCGAACGCGCTGCGCGGCACGAGGTTCACGCCGCCCGCGAGGGCCTTGCCGGGGCTGTCTGGGGTGGGCGAATGCGAGACCTCGATGCGGGAGACATTGTTGAGGTTAAAGAATCCCACCTCGATGCCGCGCGAGGTGTTGTTGTCGCCCGGGGCCGACAGCGAGATGCCGCCGAGGGTGATCGGGGTGTTGGCGTTCGGCGCGCCCTCGATCGAGATGTACCGCCCGTCGCCGCCGCTCTGGTCCACGGTGATCCCGGGGAGGTATTTCAGGAATTCGGTCACGTTGCCCTCGGCCACCGCACCGAACTCGTCCGTCGAGACCACATTGCGGATGTTGGCGGCGAAGCGCTGCTCGTTGATCGCGATGGCGGCGCCGCTCATCTCGCGGGACTCCCCGACCACGAACCGGTCGAGGCGCACCGCCGCAGCCGCCGGGGCGAGCGCGATCTCCAAAGTGGTCGTGGCCCCCGCGGTCACCTGCGCCGGGGTCAGGCTGGCCGGCGCCCCGGTGTAGAACACACGGACGCGCACCTCCCCCGCCGGCACGCCCGGGAGCAGGAAGCGCCCGGCGTCGTCGGTGAAGGCGGTCAGGGCGGTCCCCTCGACGCTCACCCGCGCGCCCTCGAGGTAGGTGCCATTGGCGGGATTCTGGACGCGGCCCTCTACGGTACCGGTGGCACCTTGGGCACGGAGGAAGCCGGGGAGCAGGGCAAGGACGAGGAGCAGGGGCAGGAGCTTCATAAGCAGGGAAAGGGAATCGCGCCGCGCGCGGGGTGGCGGCGGAGGGGGGTGAGGATACCGGCCGGTGGGGGCGGGGGAACCTAAATCCGCCGGAAGGCGGCGCGCGGCGGACTACCGCCACTCCACGTCCGCGCCGAGGCTCCGCAGGTTTTCGACGAAGCGGGGGTGGGCGCGGCGGATGGTGTCGGCGTTCTTCACCACGGAGCGTCCAGGAATGCTGGCCGCGACCATATACAGGCCCACGGCGGCGCGGATGATGTAGGGGGCGTCGACGGTGGTCGGCCGCAGCGGGCGGTCGCCAAACACGATCACCCGGTGCGGGTCGCTGACGACGACGTGCGCCCCGAGCTTCGCCAGCTCGGGCATCCAGGTGAAGCCGCCCTCGTAGACCTTGTTCCAGAACTGCATCGCCCCCTTGGCGCGCACCGCGAGGGCCAGCATGCACGGCAGGAGGTCCACCGGGAAATACGGCCAAGGCGCCGCCTCGATCTTCGGGAGCAGGTTGCGGGTAAAGGGCGCCTCCACCTCGAGCCGCTGCCGCGCCGCCACCACGGCGGTCGTGCCGTCGTGGGTCACCTTGACGCCCAGTTTGCCGAAGGCCCGCGCCATCAGGTCGAAGTGTTGCGGGACCGAATGCCGCACGCGCACCTCGCCCCCCGTGATCGCCCCCAACGCGAGGAACGTCACCACCTCGTGGTGGTCCGTGCTGATGGTCAGCTGGGCCCCGCCCAGCTGGTCTACGCCCTCCACGGTCAGCTGGCTCGTGCCGATCCCCTCGATCCGCGCGCCCATCGCGACCAGGGCGTGGCAGAGGTCCTGCACGTGGGGTTCGCTCGCCGCGTTGATCAGGGTGGAAGTCCCTTCGGCAAGGGCGGCCGCCATCAGGAAGTTCTCGGTGGCGGTCACCGACATGTAGTCCGGCCAGTGCCGCGCCCCGCGGAAGCGGCGCGGGAGGCGCAGGACGACGTCGCGCCCGCGTTCGAGCCGCGCGCCGAGGCAGGCGAGGATTTCGAGGTGGGGATCGAGCTCCCGGATGCCGAGGGAGCAGCCCTCCGCGTTGACCGGAATGCGCAGGCGCTTCATCCGCCGCAGCAGGGGGGCGAAGAGGAGCACCGCGGAACGCATCCCCGAGGGCAGCTCGCCCTTCATCCGGCCCGGCTCGAAGCCGCGGTGGTCGAGGGTCATCGTGCCGGCCGGCCGGTCCCAGCTGATGCGCGAACCCTGCTCCTGCAGGAACGCCACCAGCTTCTCCACATCCGTGATCGCCGGGACGTTCGCGAGGGTCACGGTCTCATCCGTGAGTAGGCTCGCGCAGAGGATCGGCAACACCGAGTTCTTGTTGCCGGAGGGCGTGATGGTGCCGGCGAGCGCTTTGCCGCCGTTGACGATGAGATCGGCCATAAGATCGGGACGGGCCCAAGGAAAAGGGCGTCCCGGAGGACGCCCTTGAGATGCGGGGGCGAAGCGTCGCCCCGCAAGGCTTAAGCGGAACGGGCGCTCAGATCGCGCCGCCGCCCTGCTGGCCCTCGGGGCGCGGGCCACGGTCGCCGTTTTCACCGCGGTTGCGGCCGCGGCCGCCCCGGCGGCGCCGCCGGCGCGGACCACCGTCTTCACCTTGGCCTTCCGGCCGCGGACCGCGGTCGTCCCGCGGGCCGCCCTGGCCCCGGTGACGGTCCCCACGGTGGGGACGCTGCTCGCCCTCGGCGGGAGCCGCCGCGGGCTTGGGTTTGCCGCCGAACAGGCTCTTCAGCCAACCGAAGAAGCCGGGCTTCTGGGGCGCGGGCGCCGGGGTCGGCGCGGCCTCCGGCGTCGCGTGACGGGGGCCGCGGCCCTCGCTGCGGCGGTCGTCCCGGCGCCCCTCGCGGGGCTCACGAGGCTCACGGGGTTCGAATCGGCGGGGTTCGCGGCCGCCCTCGCGGGCTTCGCGGGGCGCGCGCGGCTCGAAAGCGCGTTCTTCGCGACCCTCGCGGGGTTCGCGGCCTTCCGCTGCCTCACGGCGTTCGCGGGAGGTCTGGAAGTGCGGGCGGTCCTCGCGGCGCG
>JBILWD010000395.1:0-3087 GCA_044370095.1 Opitutaceae bacterium
TCACCTACACGCTGACCGGCCGGCTCGCCCCGTCCTTTACGCAGCAAATCCCCACCCGCGAGGACCGTCGGCTTCACGGGCTATTCACGCTTGGCTACCAGGAGGTCTTCGACGTCCTCGGCGGCAACCGGAACCTGGGCGTCTCGCTCACTCTCTTCAACAGCGAGACGGCGATCGGCTCCTTCTTTACCACCCGGGATTTCCAGAACACCGTGACGCAGCCGGCCTTCCTTTGGGACTACCGCTGGGATGACCTCTACAACCACCGGCGCCAGAAGAACGTGACGCTGAAGGCCGACTACCGGCTGACGCCCTCGACCAAGCTCTCCTTCCTCACCACGTACATTGATCACTCGGAGGTCTACCGGCGCCAATACGCCGTCCGCGCCTTCACCAACGGCCAGGCACAGGACACCGTGCCCAGCGCGACCACCAGCATCGTACCGGGGTACACTTCCCGAATCACGACGGTCCGCCCCGTGGCCTCATCGGTCATCGACGTGACGATGACGGGGCCGAACAACTTCTTCAACCGGCTGCGCCGCGTGGACCTCGGCGTGGAGCACGAGCAGGGCCGGCTCCTGCTGGAGGCGACCGCCCGCTACACGCAGACCCACATCAACATCGGTAACGGCGAGGGCGCGGTGCTCACGAACCGAATCAGCGGCACCGGCTGGATCATCGACCGGACCCGCTCGGACCTCTACCCGCAGTTCCTCGCCAACGGTGGGCTGGATTTCACGAATCCGGCCAACTACCGGCCGACTGCGAACGGGCTCTCCAACCAGAATGACCGGCAGATCCACGAGGTCGCCGAGGCCCGCGTCGACGCCCGTTACACCCTGCCGCTCGCCGCGCCCGTCTTCGCCAAGGCGGGCGTGCATTGGCGCGAACAGCACGTCGGCGTCCGCAGCGCCTCCCGCCGTTGGAGCTACACCGCTACCGGCCCGCTGCCGCACGATCCCAACCTGCTCACGATGGACCGACGGATGACCGGACGCGCGATCCCACAATGGGAGGCCTCCTGGTTCATGCGCTCGCGCGAGGTCGCCGATCCCTCGCTCTGGCGGGAGGATCTCTATTTCCGCAACACCACCCGCTACACAGCCTACCGGGACGTGGTGGAAACTGTTACCGCGCCCTACGTGATGACGCAGGGTAAGCTCGGGCGCGAGGGCTGGGCCGGTCGCACCGGTTTCCTCGGCGGCGTACGCTGGGAGAAGACCGAGAATGAGGCCGATGGCTGGGTGCGCGCTCGCGCGCTCAGTACCGCCGCGCAGCAGGCGGCTGACCCGGTTGGGACCGCCCAGCGCGACTACGCGAACAACCGGCGCCAGATCACGGGTGATTACACCAAGGCATTCCCGAGCGTCCACGCCTGGCACGACTGGAACGCCAACCTGAAGACCCGCCTCAGCTGGTCCTCGAGCTTCGGACGGCCCGCCTTTGGCAACCTGTCCCCCGCTGAGACTCCGAACGAGAACCAGCGGACGATCACGATCAACAATCCCTCGTTGCTGCCCCAGACCGCGCGCAACTGGGACGCGACGCTCGAGTATTACTTCGAACCGGTGGGTAACCTCACGGTGGGATGGTTTCACAAGGAGATCCGGGACTACATCGTGAGCGGCATCGATTCCGGCACGGTCGGCACCAGCACGGATAATGGCTATAACGGGGAGTATGCGGGCTGGACCATCCTGAGTTCCGCTAACGCGGGCACCGCGATTGTGCAGGGCTGGGAGTTTAGCTACCAGCAGCAGTTTACCTTCCTGCCCGGCGCGCTTAAAGGCCTCAGCGGGATGATTAACTACACGCTCCTTGATACCCACGGCAATTACGGCGGAACGGGCCGCCGCGGGACCGGCCAGGTGGCCGGCTTCGTGCCGCGCACCGCGAATGCGAGCCTCAGCTGGCGTTACCGTGGGTTCAGCACGCGGCTGCTCGTCAACTACGGGGGCGAGTACCTACAGGCCTACAGCGCCGCCTCCGCCGCCCGGAACCTCTACCGGATGGAGCGCACGCTGGTGAACTTGGGCCTCGCCTACCAGTTGAGGCCAACGCTGAACTTCACGGTCGATATCGATAACCTGACCAACGTACCACAGCGCCGTTATCGCGGGGTGCCCGAGAATATGGAGTACTACAATTACCCGGGCACAACGCTGACCTTCGGGATCAACGGGCGCTTCTGAGCCGGCCTGCCTTCAGGGCGCGGACTTCTGCCGCGCCCTAGTCCAGTCTGCCACCACCTGCTCCAGCACCGCCAGCGGGACGGAGCCGGTGGTGAGGACCACTTCGTGGAAATCGGGCAGGGAGAAGGCGGAGCCGAGCGCCGTGCGGACCCGCTCGCGGATTTCGAGGATCCGCAGCATCCCGATCATATAGGAGCAGGCTTGGCCCGGGTTGGTGATGTAACGCTCGACCTCGGAAGCGCTAATGCCGTAGGCGATCCCCTGTTCGCGCGTCCAGCCTTGGGTGTGGAGGCCCGTGTCCACCACGAGGCGTCGCGCCCGGAAGAGCTCCGAGCCGATAGCGCCGAGTTTGCCCGCGGGATCGCCCTCGTACCAGCCCTGTTCGACGGCGAGCCGTTCCGCGTAGAGGCCCCAGCCCTCGCTGTGCGCGCTGATCCCCCCGAAGGTGCGGCGCGCGCGGAAGCGGGGCAAGTCCCGCTGCTCCTGCTGGATGGCGAGCTGGAAGTGGTGGCCGGGCACGGCCTCGTGGTAGGCGAGGCTCCGCATCCGCGCCCCGTAGAAGAACACATTACCCGGGAGGGGCACCCAGAAGATCCCAGGGCGGCTGCCATCCGTGGGGGGCACGGTGTAGTAGGCCGAGGACACGCGCTCGGTCAGCGGGGGAACCCGCCGCACCTCGACCGGAGCCCGGGGGCGGCGATTGAAGAGCGCCTCGCTGCGCCGCTCGGCGTCGCGGATGTATTCGGTGTAGCGCGCGATCAGCGCTGCGCGCGGGTCCGTCGCCTCCACTAGCGGCCCCTGCGTCGCCTTCGCCATCCGCTCGTTGAAGGTGCCTTCCGTGTGGCCAAGCTGCCGCAGGATCACCTCGGCCTCCGCTTCCAGCCGGGCCACT
>JBILWD010000139.1:0-9572 GCA_044370095.1 Opitutaceae bacterium
TCCCGGCCTCGGCGAGGGTCGCTCCGCGGCATTGGGTACCGCCTGCACTTACCGGGGCGGCGCGCCCCAGCTACAACGAGCCACTGTAATTCGGAAGGCGATTCGGCCCGAAGGGCCGGGGCGATCCTCCTTCGCCGAGGCTACGGCGGCCAGGCGCGCCCCAGCTACAACGAACCCCCAGACAACAAACGAGCCGCGACCCAGAGGTCGCGGCTCGAAACTTACAAGACTAAGGGACGAATCAGGCCGACGGCGGGGTCGCCGGAGCCTCGGCCGCCGGAGCCGCCTGCTTCTGCGCCTCCATCTCCTTCATCGCCGCCTTGCGCGACAGACGCACCTTGCCCGAACGCTCGTCAATGCCCACGCACTTGACCCAGATGGAGTCGCCCATCTTCACGACATCCTCGGTCCGACGAACCCGGAAGTCCGCCAACTCGCTGATGTGGACCAAGCCCTCCTTACCCGGAGTGCACTCGACGAAGCAGCCGAAGTCCTTGATGCCCGTCACGCGGCCTTGGTACAGCTTGCCAATCTCGATCGGCGCACCGCCACCACCACCGGCCCCGCCGCCGCACAGACCGTCGATCTCGGCGATCGCGCGGTTCATCGCGTCGGCATTGTTCGAATAGACGAACACCTTGCCCGAATCATCCTCGGCAATGTCGATCTGCGCACCGGTGGTCTCGGTGATGCGGCGGATGGTCTTACCGCCCGGCCCGATGAGCAGGCCGATCTTCTCGGGATCGATCTGGATCGTCTGGATGCGCGGCGCGTAACGGCTGAGGTCCGCACGGGGCGCCGGCAGCGACGCCAACATCACCTTCAGGATCTCAACCCGCGCGTCGCGGGCCTGGAAGATCGCCGTCTTGGCGATCTCGAACGGCAGGCCGTTGATCTTCAGGTCGAGCTGGAAGCCCGTGATGCCCTTGGTCGTGCCGGCGAGCTTGAAGTCCATATCGCCGAAGTGGTCCTCCTCACCGAGGATGTCGGTGATCGTGACCCACTTCTCGATGCCACCCGCGGCGTCGTTCTGGGTCATCAGACCGCAGGAGATGCCCGCCACGGGCGCGATGATCGGCACACCGGCGTCCATCAGCGAAAGGCAGCCGCCGCAGATGGAGGCCATCGAGGTCGAGCCATTGGAGGCCATGATCTCGCTGACGACACGGATGGAGTACGGGAACGCGTCCTCCGGGGGCAGCACCGGCACGAGCGAACGCTCCGCGAGGGCACCGTGACCGATTTCGCGGCGGCCCGGGGCGCCGAAGCGGCCGGTCTCACCCACCGAGAAGGACGGGAAGTTGTAGTGGAGGATGAAGCTCTTGCTGGTGGCGCCGCCGGTGAGGCCGTCCATCTCTTGGGCTTCCTTGGTAGGCCCGAGGGTGGTGAGGGCGATGTTCTGGGTATCGCCGCGCTGGAAGGCGGCGGAACCGTGGACGCGCGGGAGCACGCCAACGGAAGCGCTGAGGGGACGGAGGTCCTTCTGGCCGCGGCCGTCGGCGCGGACGCCCTTCTCGAGGACGTTCTTGCGGTAGGCCTTGTACTGGAGGTCCTCGAACACGACGTTCAGGTCGACATCGGTGAACTTGTCCGCGCCGAGCTCCTTGACGAGGGCGGCCTTGGCCTCCTCCTTGAGCGCCTTCACGGCGGCGGAACGAACGGCCTTCTCCTTGCCGAAGATGGCGGTGATGAGGCGCTCGGTGGGGACCACGCGCTCGATGATCGCGCGGGCGGCCGGGGTGGCGCCGACGAGGGGGAAGGTGGCCTTCGGCTTGCCGGCGAGGCGCACGAGCTCCTCGATCGCGGTGATGATCGGCTGGATGGCCTGATGCCCGAACTCGAGGGCCTTGATGAACTCCTCCTCGGGGAGCTGATCGGCGCTACCCTCGATCATCAGCATATCGCGCTTGGTGCCGACGTAGATGAGGTCCAGCGAGGAACCGTACATCTGCTCGATGGTCGGGTTGGCGACGAACTGGCCCTCGATGAGGGCGACGCGGACGCAGGCGATGGGGCCGGCCCAGGGGATGTCGGAGATGGCGAGGGCGGCGCTGGCGCCGTTGACCATCGGGATGTCGGACTCGTTGAGCTGGTCAGCGGAGAGCAGCTGGCCGATGATCTGGACCTCGTTCAGGAGGCCTTCCGGGAAGAGCGGGCGGCAGGGGCGATCGCAGAGGCGGGAGGTGAGGATCTCCTTCTCGGAGGGGCGGCCCTCGCGCTTGAAATAACCACCGGGGAAACGGCCAGCGGCGGCGTACTTCTCGCGGTAATCCACCGTGAGCGGGAAGAAGTCCTGGCCGGGCTTGGTGCCCTGGGCGATGCAGGCGGTGACGAAGACGTTGGTTTCGCCGACGCAGACGTTGACGGCGCCATTGGCGAGGCCGGCGTAGGTGCCGGTGGAGAACGTGATCCCCAGGCCGGGGACGGAGACATTATGTTTCTGATTCATAAACGAACACTACGGACGATACGGACGGTCAAAGGGCAGCGGGAGGTTGGAGCGAACGGGCCAACGCCCTAGGCTTGGCAGACGTTCGCGGGCTCCCCGGGGGGGAGCGGCGGCAGCCCCGGAACCCGGGGCCGCGCGATAATCGGTCGGTCACTACCGTCCACCCGGCAGACGCGAGAGATTTCCGTTTGGCGTCCGGCGCGGCCTGCGAGGGGGCGCCAAGCGGAAATGTCCCGGTCTGGTCGAGTGTCGAAAAGACAACGGGCGACCCGCGGATCGGGTCGCCCGTAG
The DNA here is from genome assembly GCA_044370095.1 of Opitutaceae bacterium. Lineage (GTDB taxonomy): Bacteria > Verrucomicrobiota > Verrucomicrobiia > Opitutales > Opitutaceae > ER46. The sequence goes on from JBILWD010000139.1 coordinate 2,741, forward strand.
GACGAAAGGGTTACTTACGGAGGTTGAGCTTCTGGAGCAGCTCGTTGTACTTGGGCAGATTGGTCCGCTTCAAGTAATCGAGGAGCTTGCGCCGGCGGGAGGCCATCTGCAGCAGACCGCGGCGCGAGTGGAAGTCCTTGCGGTGGGTGCGGAGGTGCTCGGTCAGGTGGTTGATGCGGGCGGTGAGAAGCGCGACTTGGACTTCGGACGAGCCGGTGTCCTTCTCGTGGGTCTTGTAATCCGAGATGATCTGGGGCTTAACGACTAGGGTGGACATGGGTTTGTGGTTGTTGAACACGACTGTAGGGAGTCCTGGGGGACCCCGTGCCACCCGCTCCTCCCGAGTGGAAATCGGGCCGAGCCGGCGTCACCGTTCCAATCCCGCGGAGTGCGGGACCAGTTGTGGTGGACTCCCGCAACCGGCGGAAGGCCACTGACGCAAAGCAGCATTCCCGCAAGTTCCGGGGCGGCGGGCAAGTGCAAATTCCACGAGTTAGGCTGGAGCGCGGGGCGTAGTTTCCTCCGGGTTGGGGGGCATACCGGTTGCGTACCGGAAGGCTGCGGTTTGGTGTGGCTGGGGCGCGTCGCCCCGGTCGGCACAGACGAAAACGCAGCCGCGGCCTTGCGGATGGCGGCGGAGGAATTGGGTTCGGACTTCACGGGCCGGGGCGGCGCGCCCCAGCTACATCGAACCGTGGTCACGGGGAAAGAGAGCCGGTCAGGCCGGTCGCCTACGGGCGCTCGTCGGTTTGGTGTGGCTGGGGCGCGTCGCCCCGGTCGGCACAGACGGAAACGCAGCCGCGGCCTCGCGGATGGCGGCGGAATGGGGTTCCGTAGTCACGGGCCGGGGCGGCGCGCCCCAGCTACAAGGATCCGCAGCAAGACGGAATTGGGGGCACCTCAGGACGGTCGCCTAACGGCGGGCCTCGGTTTGATGTGGCTGGGGCGCGTCGCCCCGGTCAGCGCAGACGAAAACGCAGCCGCGGCCTAGGGTGAGGTTTAGACCCTAAATTAGCACCCGGCGAGGGCGGCCCCGGGGGTCCGGTCGCAGGGCAGAAAGGAGGCACCTTGGGAGCACACTGGAGGCAGATCGAAGGAGAATCGAACGAGAATCGAAGGAGAGCGCCAGGAACTCAACCCAAGCCCGCCGGGGGACCGGCAGTCCCGCATCTTACCACCTAAACATCATCCTAAGCGTGGGTTGCAAAACTCGTGGTAAAACCCTGCGGGAGTCGGACAAGCGATACCTTGCCTCACGAAACGCCCCGCACGCGGGGCCGAGGAGCGGGGTGTGGATAGGGCGGATCACCCATTTCACCCCTCTGGTCGGGGCTCTACCCGCTTAGCCCGGCTCAGCGGGTAATGTCGGCCTGGGTGAGGATGCGGAAGCCGCGTTGGGCGAGGGCTTGGGCGGCGACCTCGGCGTCCTCGGCGTTGATCGCGAGGGCGGATTTGCCCTCGGGGCGGCGGATAAAGCTGTAGACGTAGTGGATGTTGATCTCGGCCTCGAAGAGGGCGGCGAGGACGCCGCTGAGCTCGGCTTCGCCGGCGAGTTCGACCGCGAGGACCTCCACCTCCGTGTACGGGAAGTCGTTGTTCACCATCAGTTCCCGGGCCCGCTCCGGGTCGTCGACGATCACGCGGACGATCGCGCTGTCGGTCGTGTCGAGGACGGTGATCGCGATGATGTGGACCTCACTCTTGCGGAACAAGGAGGTGAGGTCGTGGAGTCGACCGACGCGATTTTCGGCGAAGATCGAGAACTGGCGCACGGGATCGCGGGCCGAGAGGGAGACGGAGGTCATCCTGTCGCAAAACTAGGGCGTGAGGGCGGCGGGTCAATGGTGCTTTCGGCGCGGGGGCGGGGGATTAAGCCCGCAATTCCGGGTCTAGTCGGACTCGGAGTCCGGTTTAGCCGCCGCTTGCGTCCGGAAGGCACCCGGGCAAACCTCCGCCCTTCGTATCGCACCTATGAACACCACCCTACTCCGCTCGCTGCTGGCGATCCCCGTCCTCGGCGCCCTGTTACCGCTCGGGGCCCAGACCGCCCCGGCACCCTCCCCGACCGCCGCCGCGGCCGCGGAGACGGCGATCAAGCTCGAGGCCCTCACCGTCATCGGTTCCAATGTGAAGCGGTTGGAAGTGGAGAAGGTCCTGCCCGTGACCATCTTTGATGCCGCGGCGATGGAGGTGCGCGATCCCGGCCAGCCGTCGGACCTGATCACCGCGCTGCCGCAGGTGACCGGCCTGCCCGGCAACGAGACCGCGACCCTCGGCGCGACGGCCCGTGGCGACAACGCGAGCGTCTCCCTGCGCGGCATCCCCTCCAGCAACACCCTCGTGCTGCTGAACGGGCGCCGGCTGGTGCCGCACCCGATCAGCCAGAGTGAGGCGGGCGTACCCACCCTTTCCACCAACATCAACCAGTTGCCCAACCGCGGGTTGGAGCGGGTGGAGGTCCTGCGGGACGGCGCCTCTTCCGTTTACGGCTCGGATGCCGTGGCCGGGGTCATCAACTATTCGATGCAGCGTAATTTCAAGGGCACCGAGCTGGCCCTGCGATACGGGGTGACGGACTATGGGGATGGCACCGAGTACCGGGGCACCCTGACGCACGGTCTGACCTTTGCCCGCAACCGGGGCCGGGCCATCGTGACGGCCGACTATTACCTGCGTGATCCCATCTATGCGCGGAACCGGTCTTTCTCGGCGGACGGCGACAACAGTGCGCGGGCCCCGGCGCCTTGGCAGCAGGGCGACACCACGGCGGCGGGGGCTTTCAACGCGCGTTCGGCCACCACCCCGTTCGGCAACTTCCTGCTGGGCACCGTGACCGCGACCAACGCCTTCGGGGCGGTGAGTGGGTTCGCGGGCAGCCGTCCGGCCGGCGTCCCCGCCACGATGGCGGCGACCTCGGGGCTGTTTGTCCTGACCCCGACCGCGACGGGTGTGGGCTTCGCGCCCGCGGCGCCGATCCGCACCGGCATCACCCGGGACTATTATTGGAATAACAATGCCTACCGCGTCATCCAGCCCAAGACCGCGCGCACCAACGTGCACGCCGCGGCGGAGCTGGACCTGAATGACCGGGTGACGGCGTTCGCGGATTTCACCCTGTACCGGGCGCATTCGGTGACCTACCGCGAGCCGGACGGCGTCACGCAGAGCACCGATGGCTTCATCATCGTGCCCGTGACCAATCCGTGGAACCCGTTTGGCAACCGCTTCTGGTCGCCCACGGGCGCGCCCAATGCGGACGGCACGGCGCGTCTGACCGGCACGCCCTCGGCGGTTTCGATCACCAACAAGCGGATGACCGATCTCGCGACGCGGACCGACTATGTGGACACCGCGCTGTACCGGGGCGTGGCGGGCCTGCGGGGCAAGTTGCTGAGCACCTGGAGCTGGGAAGCGGCGGTGCTGTGGGCGCAGGGGCGCGTGACCGAGAACGAGGAGGGGCCGACGCGGAAGAGCCTGCTCATCCAGGCGATCAACCAGACGGAGCCTGGGCGGGCGTTCAACCCGTTTACGCGGACCTTCGCGGTACAGAACGGCCAGCTGGTCGTCACGGGCCCGTATGTGAACCCGGAGAGCGTGCAGTCGACCTTCCGTTCGAGCTTCATCCGGAGCGGCATTACCAAGCTGGGCAGCGCGGATTTCCGGGCGAGCGGCGACTTGGTGCAGCTGTGGGGCGGCAATGCGGTGGGCGCGGCCTTCGGCGGCGAGTTCCGCTATGAAGCTTACGATGATTTCCGGCCGCCGTTTGCGGGGCTGAACCCGCCGGGCTCGGGCCTCGATCCCTTGGCGAACGATTTCCTCGGCTTCTCGCCGAATTCGGACACCCACGGCAACCGCCATGTCGCGGCGCTCTACGCCGAGGCGGTGGTGCCGCTGGTCGGCCGCAACTTCCAGTTGCCGCTCGTGCGTTCGCTCGAGCTGTCGGCCTCGGCGCGGTACGAGAGTTACACCGACTTCGGTGAGACCACCAAGCCGAAGCTGGGCGTCAATTGGCGGCCCTTTGACTGGGCGATGGTGCGGGCCTCGTACAACGAGGGGTTCCACGCGCCGAACCTAGCGCAGCTGTTCACTGGGACCCTGATCCGGACCGTCACCGGGAGCACCGATACCTATCGCAGCACCGTGACCGGCCTGATCACGGATGGCCCCTCCAATCGGCGTAGCGTGGCCTCGGGTAACCGGGACCTGCAGCCCGAGGTGGCGCGGGGCAAGTCGGCGGGCGTGGTGATCGAGGTGCCGGGCGTGCGCGGGCTATCCGTCTCCGTCGATTACTGGGAGATTCGGCAGCGCGATGTGATCGCGTCGGGTGGCGGCATTGCGGATGACACCGCGGCGCTGCTGGCGGCGACCCAGTCCGCGTTGGCGGCGGGCCAGACCCTCGGGCAGATCGACCTCGGTTCGGGGACGGGGGCGTACAAGGGCGATCCGTCCGTGGTGCGCTTGCCGGTGACGCAGGCGGACCGGGACGCGTTCGCGGCCTACAATGCCACGCGGGCGCCGGGCAACCAGCGGGCCGTGGTGGGGGCGATCGACATCCTGCGGACCAGTTACTTCAACAAGGCGCAGCAGTTCGTGAACGGGTTTGATTTCGATGTCAGCTACCGGTTCCCACAGCTGAGCGTGGGCCAGTTCCGCACGAACACGACCTGGACCTACCTGAACGACTTCCACGCTTATAGCCTGCCCCCGGGCGACAGCCGGCGGGCCCGGGCCAATTACCGGGACGGCAACAGTGTGAATGCGGGTGGGGCGACCCCGATCTGGCGCGGCAGCACCAACCTGACCTGGAAGCGGGGCGACTGGGGCGCGGGCCTCGGCTGGTACTACACCGGCAGCTTCACCGACGTGAACATCACTACCACCAAGGCGACTTGGGATTCCTTGGGCAACCCGGGCTATATCCGGCCCGTGCTGAACAACGGCTCCCTGTCGTACCGGTTCATCGTGAAGGCGAGCAGCAGCTACAACCTGTTCGTGACGCACCGCCTGAAGCTCCCGGGCAACTGGCTGCACCACACCAATGTCCGCCTCGGCGTGAACAATCTGTTCAACACCGAGCCGCCGTTGTCGGGCGATTCCCGCGGGTACGAGCCGTCCGTGTACAACGTGATGGCGCGCGGCCGCACCTACGCGCTGCAGTTGACGCGCAAGTTCTGAGCCGAACTCGACCTGGCCGGCGGACGTGGGTTGGACCCGCGGACGCCGGCCACGGCCGGGATCGTTGCTTGATCCCTTTGTGTTAGCGGCGGCCGGTCCGCCGAATCTTTTGTTTTCCCGATGACCTCGAATCCTTCTGTCCCGCTTTCCCGCAACGAGCACCTGCTGCGCTGGGTCGAGAAGATGGCGGCGCTGTGCCGGCCGGCGGCGATCCACTGGGTGGATGGCTCGGCGGCGGAGTACGAGGCCCTGTGTGCGCAGTTGGTGGCGGGGGGAACCTTCACGCGGCTGAACCAGGAGCAATGGCCGGGGTGCTACTTGGCGCGGAGTGATCCGAGCGATGTGGCGCGGGTGGAGGACCGGACCTTTATTTGTTCCCATTCGCGGGAGGCGGCGGGGCCGACCAATAATTGGGAAAATCCGTACGAGATGCGGCGGAAGCTGCGGCATTTGTTCAGCGGCTGTATGGCGGGGCGGACGATGTACGTGTTGCCGTTCAGCATGGGCCCGGTGGGTTCGCCGATGGCGCAGATCGGCGTGGAACTGACCGATTCTCCTTACGTGGTGGTCAATATGCGGATTATGGCCCGCATTGGCCTCCCCGTGTTCCAGGAGATCGACAAGAAGGACCGGCGCGTCGTGCCCTGTCTGCATTCCGTGGGGGCGCCGCTGGCGCCGGGGCAGGCCGATGTGCCGTGGCCCTGCAACCGGGAGAAGTACATCGTGCACTTCCCGGAGACCCGGGAGATTTGGAGCTACGGCTCGGGTTACGGTGGCAACGCGCTGTTGGGGAAGAAGTGCTTCGCGCTGCGCATTGCGTCCAATATGGCCCGGGACGAGGGCTGGATGGCGGAGCACATGTTGATCTTAGGCGTGGAGGATCCGCGCGGGGAGAAGACCTACGTGGCGGCGGCGTTCCCGAGCGCGTGCGGCAAGACCAACTTCGCGATGCTCATCCCGCCCAAGCCCCTGCAGGAAAAGGGGTGGAAGGTATGGACCGTGGGCGATGACATCGCGTGGATCCGGCCCGATGCGCAGGGGCGGCTCCGGGCGATCAACCCGGAGGCGGGATTCTTCGGCGTGGCGCCGGGGACGTCCGTGCGGACCAATCCCAACGCGATGGCGGCCTTGGCGCGGAACACCATTTTCACCAATGTGGCCCTGACGCCGGACGGCGGGGTTTGGTGGGAGGAGATGACCCCGGAGCTGCCGGTGCGGTTGACCGATTGGCAGGGCAAGGAATGGACGCCGGAGATCGCCCGGGCGACCGGGGCGAAGGCGGCGCACCCCAATGCGCGGTTCACGGCCCCGGCGGCGCAGTGCCCGACCATTGATCCCGCGTGGGAGGATCCGGAGGGCGTGCCGTTGAGTGCGATCGTGTTTGGCGGGCGGCGGGCGACCACGATGCCGCTGGTGTACCAGGCGTTCAATTGGAGCTCGGGCGTGTACCTGGGGGCGACGATGGGGTCGGAAATGACGGCGGCCGCGGCGGGCACCGTGGGCAAGGTGCGGCGGGACCCGATGGCGATGTTGCCGTTCTGCGGCTACCATATGGGCGACTATTTCCGGCACTGGATCGGGATGCAGAAGCGCCTGACCGAGACTCCGCGCATCTTCCACGTGAATTGGTTCCGCAAGGGGCCGGATGGGAAGTTCC
>JBILWD010000140.1:0-9566 GCA_044370095.1 Opitutaceae bacterium
GGCGCGGACGGCGCGGAGCTCGGGCGCGGCTACCTTGAGTTGACCGGCCACGCGCGGCCCCTGCGCCTGTGAACCGGCCGCGCGCCGAGGGTCACTCGCCCGGTCCGCGCGGGGCGCTGGAACGACTGCCCCGCCCGCCCTTGAGGCTGGCGAGGTAGGCGACCAGATCGCGTAGCTCGCGCGGCTGGAGGACTCCCTCCATCGGCGGCATAATCGAGACGGGAGGCGTACGCGCCGCGATGTCTCCGAGCGGCAGGCGGCGCCGCTGGCCGTCGAAAAGCCGCACGGTGACCTCCGTGGCCGACTCCGCCGCGAGGGTCCCGGTGACCTCGGTGCCATCGCGCAACGTGACATTCACGATGCCGTAGCCCTCGGCGATCCGGGCGGAGGGCTGCAGGAGCGCCTCCAGCAGGTAGGCGGGGTCGCGCTGGCTGCCGATCGCGCGGAGCGCGGGCCCAACCTCGGAACCGGTCGAGGACTCAAAGTTGTGGCACGCGGTGCAATTCGCGGCGAGGTGGTTGGCGGCGAGGTCGCGGCCGCGGGCGACGTCGCCCCCCGCGAGCAGCTCCTGACGGGCGCGGGCTCCCGCGGTGGCGGCGTAGGCCTCCAAGCGGGCCGCGAAGGCCGGACGCGCCGCGGCACGGGCGCGCAACGCCTCGAGCAGCTCGAGGCGTACGCCGTCCTCGACGCGCTCCGCGGCTAGCTCCGCCGCCCACTCCTCGAGGAGCGCGTCGGCGGCGGGCGTGGCCAACGCGGCGATCGCGGCGATCGCGGGCTGGCGCTCGGGCACGGGGCGGGCAGTCCAGGCCTCGCGGGCCACGGGCACAATTCGTTCGGGCGCGAGCCGCGGGAGCAGTTCCAGGGCGGCGCGGAAAAGTGGGCCGGGGGAGCCGGCCGCGAGCGCGAGGTCGAGAGCGCGGCGCGCGTCAGGCCCCGAATCGACTTCCCCCGCGAGCAGGCGCAGGGCCTGGGCCCGCAGTCCGGGCGCGGCGTTCACGTCGGCCACCATCGCCGCGACGCGGGCGGCGCCGGGGCGCAGGCCGTGGGCGATGATGATCTCGATCGCGCGCGTGCGCAGCGCCGAGTCCTCGAGGCCCAGCAGCGCGTCGAGGCGTGGCGTCAGGACTGCGGTGATCGGCTCGGGGCGCAGGGAGCGGGCCCAGCCATCGAAGGGATCAAGGCGCGGCGGGGCGGCCCAGAGGCGGAGGGCGGTGAGCGCCTCGCCCCGGGCGGCGGCGGGCGCCGCCGGATCGAGCGCGAGGGCGAGTAGCCGTTCAGCGGCCGTCGGCGTGCCGACGCGGAGGTTGGCGTAGAGGGCCCGGCGCAGCGTGGGCTCGTCCCGCGGCGGGGTCGCGAGCAGCGCGGCCAGCCGCGGCAGGGCGGGCGGGAGGGATTCATCGTCGTAAATCGCGCGCGCGGCCTCCGCCACGATCAGTGGATCCGCGTCCGCGAGGAAATCCGCGACCCCGGCATCCGCGCGGCGGCGCAAGGCGACGACCGCCGCGAGGCGCACCCGCGGGGAAGGATGCAGCACGCGCGCGAGAAGGTCCGCGCGGTCCGCGCAGCCGGCGAGGCCCATCACCGCGGCGTGACGGAGCACGGGATCGTCGCCGGCCGCCTCGGCGAGCGCGAAGAGCGGCTCGACCGCGGCGCGCAGGGCGAACTTACCCACCGCGATCGCGGCCTGGAGGCGCACGCGAGGAGCGGCGTCCGCCAGCAGCGGCAGCAGAGCGGCGCCGTGGCCGCGGGCGGCCGCGGTGGCGGCGTCGCCGAGAACCTTGGCGGCCTGGGCGCGGATCTCGTCGTCCGGATCGCGCAGGAGGTTAAGCACTCCGGCAGGTTCCGCGGCGCCGCGGCGCAGCAGTTGCCCGTAGCCCCAGAGGGCGTGATACCGCGCGAGCGGGGCGGTGCGGGCGGCGGTGGCGATCGCGAGCAGTTCCCCGTGGCGGCCGCGACGGGCCAACTCCAGCTGGGCCCCCTGCCGAACCCGTTGGTCGGGATTGCCCAGCAGACCGGCCAGCTCGAGCGGGGAACGTTCCGTGAACCCCGCGCGCAACAGTTCCGCGGTCCGTGCCCGCAGCGGGTTCCGCACGTCCTCGCGCGCGTCGACCCGCCAGAGGGCGCCGAGCCCGTCCAGCGGGTACCCGCCCATCCAGTCGACCATCATCAGTGAGCCATCAGGGTGCCACGCCATCCCGATGCCCATCACGCCATCGTTGAGGATGCGGGCGCCGGTCATCCGGTAGGTCGCGCCGGCGGGTTCGGCGTGGAAACCGCGCAGCTTGCCCGAGGGAAACTCGTTGAGGAGGAACAATCCCTCCTGCGGCGCACCGAGCGCGGTGCCGGGGTTGAAGCGGAAACCGGCGGGGCCGTCCGAGTAGCTGAGCAGCGGCGGCAGCAGGTAGGCCGCCTGCCCGGGGAAACGCGGCTGCCACAGGCCCTCGCGCATCCACGGGCTGTCGGTGCGCAGGTACTGGTAATTGCAGCGCCAGCCACTGTCGCTGCCCTCGACCAGGTGCACGAAGCGCTCCCGCTCGGCGGGCTGGTCCGCGTCGTTGTCCACGCCGATCAGGTCTCCGACCTCGTTGAAGGCTGGTTCCTGCACGTTGCGGTTGCCCCGCGTGAACACCTCGAACCCGGAGCCGTCCAGCTCCATCCGCAGGGTCGCGCCCTCGTTGGGGAAGGCGAAGCGCCGGCCCTCGCGCGAGACGACGTTGCCGCCCTTGTCTCCGATGCTCCAGTAGAGGCGCCCGTCGGGTCCCACCACGAGGCCGTGCATATCGTGGCCCGCATAGGCGATGTGGACCCCGAAGCCGGTCACGACCACCTCGCGCTCGTCGGCCACGCCGTCGTCGTCGGTGTCGCGGAACCGCCAGACGTCGGGTGCGATGGTGGCGTAGAGCCAGCCGTCGTGCCAGAGCACGCCGGCCGCGATGCCGGTTACCTCGGTGTTGAAGCCCTCGGCGAAGACGGTGATGCGGTCCGCGGTGCCGTCGCCGTCGGTGTCCCGCAGCTGGTAGATCCGCTCGCTGTGGTGGGTGAGGTCGCGCCAGTCGATGGAGCCGTCGCCGTTGTGGTCCGCCAACATCCCGCGGGGGGCGCGGAGGCGGCCGGGGGCGAGCTCGCGCTGGTAGAATTCACGCTTGGCCTCGACCGAGGTGAGCCCGACGTCGTCGGGGATCCACTGGGAATGCTCGCGGATATCGAGGTCGCCGACCTTGCGGCGGGTGGTGGCGGCCACATAGACGCGGCCCGCGGGGTCCACGGCGCAGGCGACCGGGTCGGGGACGTTGAGCGTGCCGGACCACTTGTGGAGCACGAGCTCGCCGGTGGCGGGCGCGGCGCGGTCCGGGCTGCGGGTCTGACGGTCCTCGGCGGCTGTGAGGGGCAGCACGCCGAGGAGGAGGAAAGCGGACAAGAGGCGGGGCGTCACGGCGACGAACGTTGCCGGCCGCGCGCGGGGTTGTCGCGCCCGAAGTGCGCCCGCCGGCGCCTGGAACGGCTCAGCGCCGCGCGGGGGCAGCCTTTCGGGCCCCACCCTCGGGACGCGCCGGCGGGCCGAAATACGGGTACGCGTCCCACGCGTCGTGGGCCGGATCGGTCCGCGGGTCGCGGGTCTCGCGCATCCAGCGCTCCACGCGTTCCCGCAGCTCGCGCCGCGCCTCGGCGTGCGCCGGATCGGCGGCGAGGTTGCGCAGCTGGTGCGGGTCCGTGCGGAGGTCGTACAGCTCCTCCGCGGGCCGCCGATCGAGCGCCCACGCGCGGAACGGCGCGAGGTCCGGGCGCGCAGCGCCCTGCACCAGCAGGTCCTTCAGAGGGGAAAGGTCGACGTCCCCATAAGGCCCGACGGAGTGGTACAACTCCGGGTCGCCGGCGGGCCAACGGTCGGGGCGTAGGTTCCACAGGTAGAGGTGATCGCGGGTGCGGATGCCGCGCACGGGGTAGCTGAGATCGCCGCGGCGGACATTGGCGTGCCGTTCCCGCTCCAGAAAGACCGCGTCGCGCCGCACGGCGTCGGGACGGTTGAGGATGAGGTCGGCGAAACCGCGCCCGGTCATCTCCGGCTGGACCGGCAGGCCGGCGAGCTCGAGGAAAGTCGGCGCGAGGTCGGTGAGGCTGATGAACTCGGGCCGTACCTTACCCGCGGTGAGCCGCCGACCCCAGCGGACCGCGAATGGCACGCGCGTCCCCGTGTCGTAGCAGTTGGCGAGGCCGCGGGGCATCTGCCAGCCATTGTCGCTGGTGTAGATGACGACGGTATCCTCCAGAAGACCGGCCGCCTCGAGGCGCGCGAGGTCCTCGCCGACCGCCGCGTCCATCCGGCCCACGCTGGCGTAGTAGGCGAGCAGCGTGGAGCGGGTGACGGGGTCGTCCGGGAACTGGGGCGGGATGACGAGGCGGGACGCGTCGAGGCCCGCGTGGTCAGCGGGGTCGTAACGCCAGCGGTGGCGGGCGGTGTCGGTGTTACCGAGCCAGAAGAAGAAGGGGCGGGAGCGGTCGCGCGCGCGGAGGAAGGTCGCGAGGTCCGCGTGCTCCGGGCCGACGGGGTTGGTGGGCCAGCTGGAATCGCGGAAATTGCCGGGGCTCCAGCCCTTGCCGGTGAAGCCCACCTCGTAGCCGCCGCGGGCGAGAAGATCGGTGAAGACGACCAGGCTCCGGTCGAAGCGGCTCCACAGGCTCGCGGCGTCCGCCAGCTGGTGGGCGGCGCGTCCGGTGAGGAGGCTGGAGCGGGTCGGCGAGCAGGACGGGACGGGGCAGAACGCGTGCTCGAACACGATGCCCTCGCGCGCGATGCGGTCGAAGACGGGAGTGCGGGCGACCGGGTCGCCGAGCGCGCCGGCGTGCGGCCAGCCCCAGTTGTCCGCGAGCACGAGCAGGATATTGGGTCGCGCCGGGCCGGCCGCGACGAGCGGGGCGGCGGCCGCAAGGAGCAGGGCGAACAGGCGGAGCGGGAGCAACGGACGGGACATCGGGATCAGGGGGTGGGCGCCGGGCGGGCGGCGAGCTCGGCGGCGAAGGCGGCGACCACGGGGGCGAGCGCGGGTTCGGCGGCCACGTTGCGGGTCTCGGCCGGATCAGCCGCGTGATCGTACAACTCGCGGGCGGTGAGGGCGCCCGTGGCGAGCTCGCGCCACTCCACGTAGCGGTGGCGGTCGTTGCGGAGCGCGCGGCCCATATGGGTGGCCTTGCCGTAGGAGGGGCGCGGGTGCTGGGACGCGGCGAAGCGGGCGCCGGGGGCGGCGGGATCGCGCAGCTGGGCGACTAGGCTGCGACCCTCGGCACCGACGGGGGCCGGCAGCCCGCAGAGTTCCGCGAGCGTAGGGTAAAGGTCGAGCAGTTCGGCGAGGCCGGGCGCGGCGCCCCCAGCGCGCGCGACGCCGGGAGCGGCGATCAGCAGCGGCACGCGGGCGTCGAGCTCATAGTTGCTGGTCTTGCCCCAGAGCGCGTGCTCCCCGAGGTGGAACCCGTGGTCGCTCCAGAAGACCACGATCGTCTTTTCGGCCAGCCCGAGGCGCCCGAGCTCGTCGAGCACGCGGCCCACCTGCGCATCGAGGAAACTGACGCAGGCAAGGTAACCGTGCCGGAGCTCGGCCACCAGCTCAGGGGACAGCGGCCCTTCCTTGGGGATACCGGCGTAACCGCGCAGCTCCGTGCTGGGATGACCGGCGAGGGCCGGGGCGTCTGCCGGCGCGGCGACCGGGGCGGGCGGGGCGAGGCGGGCGCGGTCGTAGAGATCCCAGTAGCGGCGGGGCGCGTTGAACGGCAGGTGCGGCTTCCAGAAACCGACGCCGAGGAAGAACGGTTCCGAGCGAGCGGCAAGCTCGCGCAGGCGCGTGACCGCAGCCGCGGCGATGCGCCCGTCGAGGTAGGCCTCGTCCGGCACGTCGAGGCACTGCACGGCCGCCCCCTTGGCCCGGGGCGCGGCGGCATCCGCGGGCCAGACCCAGTCGGCCCAATGGGGGCCGTCGGCGAAGCGCGGCGGCTCGGACCACGAGGGCGGGTCGCTGAAGGGGAACGGCGGCTTTACGCCCGACTCGTTGTGGAACAGCTTGCCGAGGCCGACCGTCGTGTAGCCGTGGAGCCGAAAGTGCTGCGGCAGCGTGACCACGTCCGGCAGCGTCTCGCGGAAGTGCCGCCGCAGGTCCCAGACGCGGAGCGTATCAGGCCGCCGCCCGGTCAGGACGGACGCGCGAGAAGGGTTGCAGACCGCCTGCTGACAGTAGGCGCGGGTGAACCGGACGCCGCGGCGCGCGAGCGCGTCGAGGTGGGGCGTGCGCGCCTCCGGGTGGCCGTAGGAGCCGAGGTCCGTCCGCAGGTCGTCCGCGGCGATGAACAGCACGTTCGGCCGCGGCGCAGGGGCGGCCAGGGCGACGACGGCCGGTAGGGCGAGCCACGCCGGCAGCAGGGCGGGGATCAGGCGGCGAAACATCGGGGCGGGGAGCGACGCGCTTGGAAGTTTGCTCAGAAGCGGCCGCGCAGGCCGAGCGTCCAGACCGCGCCGTAGTACATATTGATGCGCAGGTTGCCCGGCTGGTCGGCGTAGCCGCGGTTGGGGGAGTTCAGGATGTTGCGGCCGCTCAGCGTCACCTCGTAGGTGGAGCCGAGCTTGAGGCCGCCGCTGACGTCGAACATCAGCCGCTCGTACTGCCACTGGACCTGGTTGACGCCGATCGAGGTGGCGCGGGCGGACGACCAGGTCGAGCGCAGCTGCAGGTTGAAGCGGTGGTTTGAGAACCGGATGCCGCCGTTGGCGGCCTTGGGCACGATGTTGGTCAGGCGCAGGTCGGGAATCGCGCGGGAGACAGAGCCGAAGACGCTGAAGCCGCGGGCGATCCCCGGCAGGAAGACGAGCTGCTGGCTGTACTCCACCTCCACGCCCTTGATGCGGCGCACGCCGTCGAGGTTAGTCGGGCGCAGGAAGGTGTAGCCGGTGTACTCGGGGTCATCCGCGTAGCCCACCTCCTCCGCGGGGACCGGGCGGTTGGCGACCCCGAGGTTGCGGACATTGAGCCGGTAAGCGGAGACGCTGAGCGTGCCCGCCGGCTCGATGTAATACTGCACGCTGGCGTAGTACTTGTCAGAGGTCTCCGGCTTCAGGTCCGGGTTGGGCACCTGCACCGTCTGGTTGTTGTCGTTGACCGAGATCACGCCGGCTAGGTTGTTGTAGTCGGGCCGGCCAATTGACTGGTTCGCGGAGAGTTGGAGGACCAGGTTGCGCGCGAGCGAGTACTTGGCGCCGCCGCTGAGGAAGTCGTGCTCGTAGCCACCGTACTTATTGAAGCGGACGAAATTCCGGTACTGGTAGGCGAGGAACGGGATCGTGTTCGGGGTGTACCCCGCGGCGCGGACCAAGGCCGCGGGCAAAATGTCGAACGTCCGCCCGACAGTGCGGGTGCGCTCGCGCCGCACGCCAAGGTTGAGCCGCACGTCACGCCAGCGGGTGTTAAACTCCACGTAGGCGGCGTCGACCTGCTCCTTGATCGCACGTCCCGTGGTGCGCTCGATGAGGAAGTTGTTGTAGGTGTTCTCGACGAACTGGCCGGGCTGCGACCGGTAGAGGTCGAGCATCGCGGTCGTGTTCGGGATCGGAATGTTCAGCGCCGCCAGATTGCCTCCCTGCCGCGGGTCGAAGATCCCCGGGGTGGTGTGCGCGATCATCACCGTGGAGGGATTCAGCTGGTCGCCCGCGGCGCCCACGTAGGTCCATGAGCGTGCGCCTATCCGGTTCAGGTCGTAGGTGGTCAGCCGCGTCTTCACGCCGGTCTGGACCGTCACCGGCAGGCCAGCGACGAGGAACGCGCGCTTGACGTCGAGGTAGCCAAGGAAGACCTGGCTGGTGCCGGAGCGGTCGACGGTGCCGATGTTGTTGGGGTTGGGGTCGGCGCGGTTGTAGTTGGCGAGGTCGGTCCACGCCGGGCCTGCCAGCGGGGTGAACTGCCAGTCCGTCGACGTGGGGCTCGAACGGCGGGCGCTCCAGCTCATCCGGGTGATGCGGTTATTGGCGCCAGTGAAGTAGCCGGAGCGGCGGTCCTCGTAGTGGGTGGTGCTGCGCGAGTAGCCGCCGCCGAGGGTGAGCTGGAGCTCGTTGCGGCGATACTCGAGCTTCGGGGTGTAGGTAACGGTGTCGTTGAACTTATGGCTGTGGCCGATATTCTGCTCGAGGCGGGTGTTCGCGTTGGCCGTGGCCCGGGCCAGCAGGTAGGTGGCGGTGGAGGACGGGTCGATGTCCGCGGTGTTCGCGCGAAAGGTGAGGGTGCGCGCGTTGATCTCGTCGTTGAAGTGGGAGAAGGCGGTGCGCAGCGAGGCAATCAGGTGCGGGGTGACGCGGTAGTCGAAGTTAAGCCCGAGGGCCGCGCGGGTGGTGATCTTCGGGTTGTCGCGGAAGACGAGCGCGTTGATCACCGGACCGCGCGTCGCGTTGTTGTCGATGGTCTGGGTGAGCCCGGCCTGCTCGTTGTAGAGGCTGTTCGCGGAGAGGCTCAGCTGCACGCCGAAACGGCCCTGAAACGAGTCAGCGTAGGTGAACACGAAGCCCGGGCGGATCTTGCGGTGGACGCCGTCCCCGGGGCCCGGCGTGCGGCGCAGGGTCAAGGCGTAGGGCGAGGCCGTCAGGCTCGCCTGAGCGGTGACCTCGCGCCCCTTGCGCTCGAACGCGTTCTTGCTGCGGAGGTTCATCGTCCCCGCCGGCGCGTCCGCGTCCATGCTCGCGGTCAGGGTCTTGTTCAGCTCGATCGACTCGATGCTGGTGATGGACGCCTGCTCGAACTCGAACTGCCGCGAGCCGCCGCCGAAGGACGCCGAGGCCGCCGTCGCCATCCGCATCCCGTCCACGCTCACGGTGGCGTACTTGGGATCCAGGCCGCTGATGCGCACCGCGCGCGCGTCGGCGTCGACGTAGTCCATCACCACCCCCGGCATATACTTCATAAATTCGCCGATGTTGCCGCCGGTCACGTCGCCGAAATTGTCCGAGGCGACGACGCTCTTGAAGTTCAGCGCCGCGCGCTGCTCCATAATGGCCTTCGCATTGCCCTCGCGCTCGTTGGAGACGACGAACTTCTCGAGGGTCACGACCGTGTCCCCCGCCGCCGGTCGCGCGCCCGCGCGGAAGGTGGAGCCGCGCAGCTCGAAATCACGCGTCGCCGTGCCGCCCGCCGACACGGTCACGCGGGCCGAGGCGCGGTCGTAACCAGTGTAGGCCACCGCGAGCGCGGCCTCCCCGGCGGGCACGTTCGGGAGCAGGTAGGAGCCATCGTCCCCCGAGAAGACCACGAGGTTGGTGCCCTCGACGGAGACCTCTGCGTTCCGCACGTACTCCTGGGTCGCCGGGTTGAAGATGCGGCCGGCGATGCGGCCGGTCGCGCCTCCCTGGGCGCCCAGGGACAGCGGCAGCAGTAGCGCGAGGAGGAGCAGATGGAAGGCGGACCAGTGGGGTGAAATAACCATAGCAAGCGTGGGGACTGAAACCAGCCTTGGGGGAACGCCGGCGCGCGCCGAGCCGAAAAGGCCCGGGACGCCTTGACCGCGGTTCAGGGCACCGCGACGACAAATACTTGCGCGGGCGT
>JBILWD010000141.1:0-9533 GCA_044370095.1 Opitutaceae bacterium
CTTTGGCCGGCCGCCTTGCCCGCCGCGGCGACGGACCAGCCCCGGCTGGTCGTGGTCATCGCCGTGGACCAGCTGCGCGGGGACCACCTCGCGCGCTTCGGTCCGCACTTTGGACCGGGCGGCTTCCGCCGGCTGCTGGACGGCGGGTTGGATTTCCGGGACACCCACTATCGCCATGCGTTCACCCTGACCGGGCCCGGCCACGCCACGCTGGCCACGGGGGTGCACGCGGACGTGCACGGCGTGATCGGCAACGACTGGGTGGATCGCGGGACCTGGGAGCGGGTGAACGCGGTGGAGGATCCGGCCTCGCCGCTGGTGGGCGTGGCGCCGGGGGAGCTGGGGCCGGCGGCGGCCGCGCGGCCGGAGAAGACGGGCCGTTCCCCGCGGACCCTGCTCGCCCCGACCGTGGCGGACCGCCTGAAGGAGCGGTACGGGAAGGACAGCCGCGTGATCACCCTCTCCAACAAGGACCGGTCGGCCATTTTGCTGGGCGGACAGCGGGCGGACGGGGCCTTT
This sequence comes from Opitutaceae bacterium, assembly GCA_044370095.1. Lineage (GTDB taxonomy): Bacteria > Verrucomicrobiota > Verrucomicrobiia > Opitutales > Opitutaceae > ER46. The sequence continues at coordinate 520 of JBILWD010000141.1, forward strand.
TGGGACGAGGCGGGCAGGATGGTGACCTCGCGGCATTACGCGGAGCGGCTGCCCGCCTGGGTGGAGGCCTTCAACGCGGAGAAGCGGGTGCACGCGACCTTTGGCCGGACCTGGGAGCGGCTGCTGCCGGCGGCCGTGTACGAGGCGGTGCAGGGTCCGGATGATCAGGCGGGAGAAAACGCGGGGATGGGCCTGGGCCGGACGTTTCCGAAGCGGGTCGATGGCGGTGCGAAGGCCGTGGGGCCGGCGTTCTTCGATGCGATCGACAACACGCCGTTCGCCACCGAGATTCTCGGCGAGTTCGCGCAGCGCGCGATCCGCGAGGAACGTCTCGGACAGCACCCGGGCGTGGACTTCCTCGGCCTCGGCTTCTCGCAGATCGATGCCGTCGGCCACGCCTACGGGCCGGACAGCCACGAGCTGATGGACTCGATGCTGCGGCTGGACCGCGTGCTGGCGGAATTGTTGGACTGCCTCGACCGCGAAGTGGGGCTCGGGCGCTGCCTGATCGTGGTGAGCGCCGACCACGGCGTGGCGCCGCTGCCGGAGCAGGCGGGGCGGCGCGTGCCGGGCGCGCAGGGCGCGCGGGTGAACGCGCGGGACATCGACGCGGCGGTGCGGCAGGCGCTGGACGTGGCCTTCGGGGCGCTGCCGAAGACGGAGACCTGGTTCGTGCGGGACGGCACCGCGTACCACCTGCGGCCGGCGGCGCTGGCCGCGCGGAAGGTCGCGGCGGAAGCGGCGGCGCAGGTCGTGCGCGACGCCCTGCGCGCGCGGCCCGAGGTGGCGGCGGCGTTCACCGCGGCGGAACTCGCGGCGGTCCCGGCGGACGGGGATGACTTGGCGGCCCAGTTCCGCCGGAGCCAGCACGCCGGGCGCTCGCGGGATGTCCTCTTTGCCTACCAGCCGCGCTTTGGCACCTGGTCGGGCACGGGCACCGGCCACGGCAGCCCGCATCCGTACGACACCCACGTGGCGAACGTGTGGTTCGGCGCGGGGGTCAAGCCGGGCGTCCGGACGGAGCGCGTGGGCGTCGACGCGATTGCGCCGACCCTGATCGCGCGCCTGGGCCTCGCGCCGCTGCCGGCCTCGCGGGCGAAGCCGCTGTTTTAAGGCCACCGGCTAGCCTTCCCCGCCCGCCCGGAGCACACCCGCGGGCAGGGAAAGCGGCCGGCCCGCGGCCGGGGATTGCCACGCGCGCGGGCGCCGCGTTGGCTCAGCGCACCCCACCCTTTTTTCCGCATGCCCCGCCTCCTCCTACTACCCCTGCTCCTTGTCCTCGCGCCTCTGCTGCGCGCCCAGCCCCTCGTGTACGAGGGCGCGGCGGGCCTCGGCCGGGGCAAACACATCGTCTTCCTCGCCGGTGACCACGAGTACCGCTCCGAGGAGACCCTGCCCGCGCTCGCGCGGCTCCTCGCGCTGCACCACGGGTTCAAGTGCACCGTCGTGTTCTCGGTCAATCCGGCCACGGGCGAGATCGATCCCGCCGCCTCGAACCTGCCCGGCATCGAGGCCCTCGCCACCGCGGACCTCGCGGTCGTGTTCCTGCGCTTCCAGGCGCCGCCCGTGGAGCAGTTGCGCCACCTCGAGGCCTACCTCGCCCGCGGCGGCCCGGTCGTGGGCCTGCGCACCGCCACGCACGCGTTCCGCACTCCGGCCGATCACCCGCTCGCCAAGTTCTCCTATGACAGCAAGGTGCCCGGCTACGAGCTGGGCTTCGGGCACCAGGTGCTCGGGCAGACCTGGGTCGGCCACCTCGGCCGCAACCACGCCCAGAGCACGCGCATCACGATCGTCCCGGAGCGGGCGGGCCACCCAATCCTCCGCGGCGTGAAGGACATCTGGGCCCACGTCGGCGCCTATGTCGGGAAGCCGGTGGACGGCGAGGTCCTGACCCTCGCGCAGCCGCTGAACGGGATGAAGCCGGACTCGCCGGCGGACGCGACCAAAGCGGCGCAGCCCTCGGAGTGGACCCGCACCTACCGCGGGGCGTCGGGCCAGACTGGGCGCGTGTTCACCTCGCTCTATGGCACGCCGGAGGACCTGCTCAACGAAGGTTACCGGCGCCTGCTGGTGAACGGCTGCCTCTGGGCGGCGGGCCTGGAGGACGCGATCCGTCCCGACCTCGCGATCGGTTTCGTGGGGCCCTTCCGGCCGAACACGCACCGCAACCTCGGCCACGCGCGCGGCGTGAAGCCGGCGCAGTACGCGGGTTTCACTAGCCCCATCCCGGCGAACAATGATACCGGCCCCGCGCCCAAGGCCGCGCCCAAGAAGGAGGCGCCGAAGAAGGCGGCGGCCGCGCCTGCCACCGCGGCGCCGAAGGCCGACGCGAAGGCGGCCCCCAAGACCGCCGCGAAGACCGCGCCCAAGGCGGCCGCGAAGGCCCCGCCGCCCCCGCCGCGCGAGCCGGACCTGTTTCCCGTGCCCCCGGGCCACCGCGATCCCCTGCCCTTCGCGTTCCGTCAGGGCGAGGTGGTCGCCCTGCTGGGCAACGCCCTCCCGGAGCGGATGCAGCACGACGGCTGGCTCGAGACCCTGCTGCAGTCGCGCCTCGCCGGCCAGCAGGTGCGGTTCCGCAACCTGAGCACCAGCGGCGACCGGCCCAACACCTACCCGCGCAGCAAGGGCCAGCTGCACATGACTGACTACCTGCGGCAGGTGCAGGCGGACGTCGTGTTCGCCTTCTTCGGCTACAACGAGTCATTCGCCGGCGTGGACGCGGCGGACACGCACCGCAAGGACCTGCTCGAGTTCGTGGCGCGCACCCGCGGCAGCCGGGCCAACGGCCGGGACTTCCCCCGGGTCGTGCTCTTCAGCCCGATCGCGTTCGAGGACACGCGCAACCCACTCCTGCCCGATGGCCGCGAGCACAATGCGCGCCTCAAGGCCTACACCGAAGCGACCGCCGCCGCCGCCCGCGAGGCCGGCGTCGCGTACGTGGACCTGTTCACGCCCTCGCTGGAACTCTTCCGCCAGGCCCGCACGCCGCTGACGCTCAACGGCGTCCACCTCACCGCCGAGGGCAACCGTCTCCTCGCCGAGTTGATCGCCAAGGCGTTAGTCCCGGAGCCGACGACCGTCGGGCTGCTTTCCCGCATCCGGAACGCCCTCTTTGGTCCTCGCCAGCCTGTACCCAGCTCCCTTGCGCGCATCCGCGAGGCGGTGCTCGACAAGGATGAGCATTGGCACGCGCGCTACCGCGCCCGCGACGGCAACGACGTCTGGGGCGGCCGCTCCACCCTCGCCTTCGTCGACGGCCAGACCAACGCCACCGTGCTGCAGCACGAGCTGAAGATGCTCGACGTGATGACGGCCAACCGCGACGCCCGCGTGTGGGCGCGGGCCGCGGGCGGCGACCTCGCCGTCGACGACCGCAACGTGCCGGCCCCGATCCCGGTGAAGACCAACATCGGCGGCGGGAGCGCCAGCTCGAGCGCGATGAAGGAGGGCGTGCCGCGGTACGTCAGCGGCGAGGAGGGCCTGCGCCACCTCGCGCTCGCCGAGGGTTTCCAGGCGAACGTGTTCGCGGCCGAGGACCGCTTCCCGGAGCTCATCAACCCCGTGCAGCTCCAAGTCGACGCGCGCGGCCGCCTCTGGGCCGCCGTCTGGCCCACCTACCCGATGTGGCAGCCGCTGCAGCCGATGCGCGACGCCCTGCTCATCTTCCACGACGATGACGGGGACGGCCGCGCCGACCGCACCACCGAGTTCGCGCGCATCCAGAACCCGCTCGGCTTCGAGTTCTGGAACGGAGGCGTGCTCGTCGCCTCCGGCCCCGACCTCATCTTCCTCAAGGACACTAATGGCGATGACGTGGCGGACGTCCGCGAGATCGTGCTGCACGGCCTCGACACCGCCGACACCCACCACGGCGCCAACAACCTCATCCTCGGTCCGGACGGCGGCCTCTACTGGCAGAGCGGGATCTTCATGGTCCACAACCACGAGAACCCCTGGGGCCCCTCCCTCCGCTCGGAGGCCTCGGCGATGTTCCGCTTCGACCCGCGGACGTACCGCGTCGCCTTCCACGCCGCGAACTCGCCCAACCCGCACGGCATCGCCTTCGACGGCTGGGGTTACCACTACGCCACCGACGGCACCGGCGGCCGCGCGTTCCAGGTGCGCCCGCACGAGCAGGGCTTCAAGATGTTCGAGCTCCTGAAGAAGGAAGTCCGCCCGGTGGCCGCCTGCGAGATCGTGTCCTCGACCCACTTCCCGGACGCGATGCAGGGCGATTTCCTGATCTGCAACGTGATCGGTTTCCGCGGCATCAAGCAGTACCGCCTCGCGCGCGACGCCGCCGTCGGGACCGTCTGGGGCGAGCCCTCCGGCGCCCCGCTCAAGGTCAACGTGACCCAGGCCGACGGCTCCGTGGTCGAGGAGACCTCCGCCGGCCTGCTGATGAGCGGCGATAAGAACTTCCGGCCGGCCGACGCCATTTTTGGCGCGGACGGGGCGCTGTACGTGGCCGACTGGCACAACGTCATCATCGGCCATATGCAGCACAACGTCCGGGACCCGCAGCGCGACCAGCGCCACGGCCGCATCTACCGCGTGACCGCGGCGGGCCGCCCGCTCCAAGCCCAGGTCGCGATCGCCGGCCAGCCGATCGAGGCGCTGCTGGAGAACCTGCTCCATCCCACCGACGGCGTCCGCCACCGCACCCGCGTGGAGCTGAGCGGGCGCGACTCCCGCGCGGTGATCGCCGCGACGCAGCGCTGGATGGCGCGCTTCGACCCCACCCGCCGCGAGCACGCACGGCCGCTGCTGGAGGCGCTGTGGCTGCACCAGCAGCACCACGCGCCGGCGCCGGAACTGCTCGCGCAGCTCCTCGCCTCGCCGGAGCCGCACGCCCGCGTCGCCGCGGCCACCGTGCAGCACTTCATCAACCCGCCGGCGGCCAAACCCGCCGCGGCCCAAGCAGCGCACACCGGCCACGCGGGCCACGGCGCCACCCCGGCCGCGGCCGCACCGGCCCCCGCCGTGAAATCGGGCCTGGTCCGTGAGACCGCAGACCTGGTCGAGATTCGGATCGGCACCGTGGTCGAGGCGATGCGTTACGACGTCACAAAGCTGACCGTGCCCGCCGGCAAGCGCGTGCGGCTGACCTTCTTCAATCCCGACGCGATGCCGCACAACTGGCTGCTCGTGCGCCCGGGCAAGGCGGACGCGGTGGGCGAGGCGGCGGTGGCGCTCGGCGCCCGCGGATTCGAGCTCAACTGGGTCCCGCCGGGCGGGGACGTGCTCGCGGCGACCAAGCTGGTCGACCACAACCGCGAGGAAGTCCTCGAGTTCACCGCGCCCGCGACGCCCGGCGATTACCCGTACGTCTGCTCGTTCCCCGGTCACCATCTGCTGATGCGGGGCGTGCTGACGGTGCGCTGAGTTTCGCCGGGCCGCGCCCCGGGGCCCGGCCCCCGCCTCTCCGATGCTCCTCCGACTGTTCCTCCTCGTCCTCGCCGCGGCTTCCCTCCGCGGCGCGGCTCCGGCCCCGCGCCCCAACATCGTCTTCATCTTCGCCGACGACTGGGGCTGGGGCGACCTCTCCGCCCACGGCTCGACCTGGCTGCAGACGCCTCACCTCGACCGGCTCGCCGCCGAGGGCATCGACTTCGGCCAGTTCAACGTCCTGAACCCCGTCTGCTCCCCGAGCCGGACGGCGGTGATGACCGGGCAATATCCGGCGCGGTGGAGCGTGCACCAACACTTCGCCCACCCGAGCCAGAACCGCCCGCGCGGGATGCCCGACTGGCTCGACCCGCGCGCGCCCACGCTCCCGCGCTTCCTGCGGGCGGCGGGTTACCGCACCGGCCACTTCGGCAAATGGCACCTCACCAACCGCCAGACGCCCGGCGCGCCACGGCCCGAGGCGTACGGCATCGACGAGTGGGCGGTGTTCAATGGCGGGGCCGGCTGGCCCGCGGCCAAGGTCGGCGAGAGCGCGACCCACGCCGTCGACTTCATCCGGCGGCACCGCGACCGGCCGTTTTTCCTGAACGTCTGGCTGCACGAGACCCACACGCCCCACGCGCCAAGCCCAGAGGCGATGGCCCAGTGGGCGCACCTCGACGCGCAGCGCCGCGTCTACGCCGCCGTGGTGACCGATGGCGACCGGGCGGTCGGCCGCATCCTCAAGGCCCTGCGCGAAGCGGGCGTCGACGGGAACACGCTCGTCCTGTTCTCCAGCGACAACGGCCCGGAAAACACCGGCGCGACGCAGCGACCCGCCTACACCGAGGGCGACTCGGGCGTCACCGGGTACGACACCTATTACAGCGTGGGCGAGACGGGCGGCCTGCGGGGCCGGAAGCGGAGCCTGTTCGAGGGCGGCGTGCGCGTGCCGTTCCTCGTCCGCTGGCCCGGCCGCGCCCCCGCGGGGCGGCGGGATGACGCCACCGTGTTCACCGCGGTGGACCTGCTGCCGACCTTGTGTGCGGCGGCTGGGGTGACTTTGCCGGCCGATTACGCGGGAGACGGCGAGAACCTGCTGCCCGCGCTGCTCGGCGAACCGGTCGCGCGCACGCGCCCCGTGTTCTGGGAATGGCGCGGCAACGCGACCGAACCCGACTGGTGGCCGCGGCTCGCCGTGCGCGACGGCGGCTGGAAGCTGCTCCTCACCGCGGATGCCGGGCGCGTGTCCCTGCACCGGTTACCCGAGGACCGCGCGGAGGCGCGGGACGTCGCCGCGGAGAACCCCGCCGTGGTCGCCCGCCTGAGTCGCCTGGCGCTCGACTGGCGCGCCAACTTGCCCTCGGCGCCCCCGGCCGACTGTTTCGCGCCCGCGGACCAGGTCGCGCCGCCCCCGGAGGCCGCGAAGAAGGCCCCGGTCCGCAAGGGCAAGGCGGCGCAACCCTGAGCTGGCCCGCGTTCCCGGAGATGCCCGCCGTCCTCCCGCCGCCGGACCTTGAGGCTTACCTCGCGCGCATCGGTTACGCGGGTCCGCGGGCTGCGACGGCGGACGTGCTCACGGCGATCCACGCGGCGCACGCGGGGACGATCCCGTTCGAGAACCTCGACATTCTGCTCGGCCGGACCATCGCGACCGGCCTGCCGGCGATCACCCGCAAACTCGTCCACGACCGGCGCGGCGGCTACTGCTTCGAGCAGAACGCCCTCCTCGGCGCCGCCCTGCGCGCCCTCGGCTTCGGCGTCGCCCCGCTGCTTGGGCGCGTGCGCTGGCAGGTGCCGGCCGAGGTCGCCACGCCCTTGGTCCATCAGGTCCTGCTCGTCACGCCGGCCGACGCCGGGCCCCGGCTGGCCGATGTCGGCTTCGGGAGTATGTCGCTCTCCCGGCCGCTGCGGCTCGTCGAGGACGAGGAGCAGTTCTCCGGCCTGGAGCCGCGGCGCCTGGTCCGCCGCGGACCGCTGCTCGCGCACCAGGCGCGCCTCGGGGAGACGTGGGGCGACGTCTACACCTTCGCGCCGGAGCCGGTGGCGGAGGTGGATCTCGAACTGGGCAACTGGTACGCCTGCGCGCACCCGCAGTCCGCCTTCCGCCACCAGCTGCGCGCCTCGCTGACCCTCGACGACCGGCGCCACACCCTGCTGAACCGCGACCTCACGGTGCGCCACGCGGACGGGCGGGTGGAACGGCGCGTGATCGCGGACGCGGACGAGCTGCTGGCGGTGCTCGCGGACTACTTCGGGCTGCACCTCCCCGCCGGCACGCGGTTCGCGCTGCGCCCCGACGTGCCGTGGCCGGTCTGAATCGTGGCCGCGGCAGTTGCCGCTCGAATTGCTTCGCCGCAGGCATCGCCGTCCCGTTGCCCGGGGATTGCATCCTCGGCTACACCAAGCCGCGGTACCACGGCAGAATCACCTACCGGCCCGCGGCTCCGTTGTGGCCGCGGCAGTGGCCGCGGATTCGGACCGCCAGCCCTTCCGCCGCCGGCCGGACCCCGGATGCGGCAGGAATTTCCGCCCGATCCGCGGCCACAGCCGCGGCCACCTCGCCGCGTCTCAGCGGTCGAGCGCGTCGAGGACGATCCCGGGGCGAGGAGTTCCGGGGAGGGGCTGGCCCGCCGGATGCCGCGGTTGGGCCTAGACCTGCGCAAACTCTGAACCGGCCGGCGGCTGCCGCGGCGGCGCTGCCCGGCCCTCACGGGGACGGCACCGCCCCCAGGGCAACGAACGCCGTCAAGGCCTCCAGCTGCGCCTCCGTGTAATGCGGGTGCGCCTCCATCTTCGCGGCCGGCACGAGTCCCTTCGGCGCCGTGATGTACCGCCGGAAGTAGTCCGGCGAGTGACGGGCCTGCGCCGCCAGCAACTCGAAGGGGCGCTCCCCTTTGGTGCCGCCGAACGTGTCCCCCGGGCCGCGATGGCAGCTCGAGCAGGAGTGGATCCAGAGCTCGCGGCCCTGACGCGCCACCGCCCCCGCCCCGGCCCAGGGGCCGCCGAAGAAGGCGCTGAAACGGTCCTCGAGGCGGGCGAACTCCAGGGTCGTGACGCCCCACGGTCGCTTGTGCCCCGCATCCATCAGTTGCGCCACCGCGGGGACCAACCCGGCCGCCACGCTGATCACGTAGGGACCAGGGTTGAAGCGCAGGCCGGCCGGAGGCCACTTTTCCGGGCCCTGCCCGTTGATGGCGAGGATCAGGAACGGCCGGTAGTCGCGGATGAACGCGGCATCGTAGACCGCGGCGTAGCCATCGGCGCACGACGCCAGCAGCGAGTCGGCCCCCTCCCGCACGGGCAGCGCCGCCCAGAGATCGGCCAGGAAGACGGCGGTGACCTCCTGCTCGCCGGGGGCGAATTCCGCCGTCAGCCGGAGCGTCGTCCGCGGCAGCCGCGCGAGGTCCGCCCACCGGACGTAGCGCGTGGTCCCCGGCTCGGCGCCCGCGAGCAGGCCCGAGAGGGCGAGATCCAGCGCCGAGGCGCGCGCGGCGTGCAGGGGCAGCGCCGGGGGCTGGGCCCCGGGAAGCACGGAAGGCAGCCCCAGGGCCAGCGCCAGGAGCAGCACCCCCATTTTCGCGGCGCGGCCGGCGGGGGTGGCCGGCGGACGGACGCCGCGG
>JBILWD010000396.1:0-3071 GCA_044370095.1 Opitutaceae bacterium
CTGGAACAGTACCTCACCCACCCGGCCGACGCGGCCGTGCAGGATGAGTTCGCCGAGGGTGTCCTGCGGATCTTGGTCCGCGAGGGCCCGCGCACGCTCGCCGCCCCGCGCGACTACGCCGCCCGCGCCAACCTCGTCTGGGCCGCCACCTGGGCCCTCAACGGAGCGATCGGCGCCGGGGTCCCGCAGGACTGGGCGACGCATATGATCGGCCACGAGCTGACGGCCCTGCACGGCCTCGACCACGCCCGCACCCTCGCGGTGGTCCTGCCCAGCCTCCTCGAGGTCCGACGCGAGGCCAAGCGGGAGAAGCTGCTGCAGTACGGCGAGCGCGTCTGGGGCCTGCGCGAAGGTTCCGCGGCGGAGCGGGTCGACGCGGCGATCGCCCGCACCCGGGCATTCTACGAGTCCCTCGGGATCCCCACCACCCTCGGCGCCCACGGGATCCCTGTGTCCACCGGACCGGAGGTCGCGCGCCGGCTCGCAGCCCGTGGGATGACGCAGCTGGGCGAGCGGGGCGAAGTCACGCCGGCCGTCGTCGAGGAGATCCTCCGGCGCGCGGCCTGAGGTCCGCGGCGGGCGGGGGGCGAGGCAGCGGGGCGGAGGCTGGCGTTTTGCGCACGGCGGCCTTTGCTCCCGCCCCTATGGAACCTTCCGTCCGGATCGGCGTGCTCAACATTTCGGACCGGGCCAGCGCGGGCGTCTATGCGGACACCCCCGGTCAGGCCTGCGCGGCGCTGTTGCGGGAATGGCTGCGGACGCCCTTCACGCTCGAGTACAAGGTGATCCCGGACGAGCAGCCGGTGATCGAGGCGGAACTGCGGCGGATGGCGGATGAGGCGGGTTGCGGGCTGGTCGTGACGACCGGGGGCACCGGTCCCGCGCCGCGGGATGTGACCCCCGAGGCCACCGTCGCCGTCTGCAGCCGGCTGTTGCCCGGATTTGGCGAGCTGATGCGGAGCACGTCGCTGCGTTACGTGCCCACGGCGATCCTTTCGCGCCAGACGGCGGGCATCCGGGGGCGCACGCTGATCGTCAACCTGCCCGGCCGCCCCAAGGCCATTCGGGAAAACCTCGAGGCGGTGTTCCCCGCCATTCCCTATTGCCTCGATCTGATCGGGGGACCGCGGCTGGAGACCAACGAGGCGGTGATGAAGGCGTTCCGCCCGCCGGCGTAAGCCTGGCCGCACGCGGCGGAAGCCCGCGCCGGGCGGCGGAAGATGGCCCCAAATGGCCAAAAGGGTCGTTCCCGCGGAAAATCCGTGCGTGGCGTCCATAGACGCCGAGGAGATTGCTTGGTGGAGCGATGGGAGACGTTAACCTGAGCCGAGGCATTCAGCCGCAGACCTTACTGCGGGGGCGGCCGGGCAGCCTTGGCTCGGATCCGCCGCCCAGCACGAAACCAAGCGGCTGGGTGTAGCTGGGGCGCGCCGCCCCGGTGATGGCGGACGAGAACCAATTCCAGCCCAGGCCAGAATCACTTCGCGGAATTGGATGCGGGCGGTGGTTACCGGGGCGGCGCGCCCCGGCTACATCAGAGCCGCCGCCGAGAGCCGAGCAAAACCCACCAACCTTCCCGCAGGCCACAGCGCTGGCCTGACCCCATCGGCTCGGGGCCGGTCCGGGGATCCTACAGTCATCCTTCGGTTATCCTTCGGTGTCCCAGAGGTAAAATCGGTTTTTCTACAGTCAGAACCGAAGGATCACCGAAGGATAAAGGCGGGAGGACTGCAGGAGCAGGCCGGGATCAGGGTTCGCGGGCCGGTGGGCGGCCACGCTAAGGGCTCGATCGCACCCCCACGACGGCCGAAGTCTTCCGCCGGCTCCGGGCGCGGCGGAGACTTGCGCCCAACCGCGGGAACGCCTCACTCCAGCACCTTCCTATGACGACCTACGTGTACGAGACCATCCCGGACCAGCCGGGCCAGGCACCGCGCCAGTTCGAGGTGCGGCAATCGATGCACGATGCCCCCTTGAAACGGCATCCGGAGACCGGCGAGCGCGTGAAGCGCGTCATCGCGGGTGGGTACGGCGTCATCGCCCAGCGCGCGGCCCCGCCCCCGGCACCCTGCGGCAACTCGTGCGCGTGCTACGGGCAAAACTGACCCTCCGATGACCAACCTCTCCGCCCCCGACTTCACCGTCCATCCCCCGCGCAGCGTGCGGGTCCGCCTCGGCGGCTACGCCCACCTGCCCCGCTTGCTCGACAAGGCGCGCGCCAGCACCGCCGGTAAACTGGGCGCGTACCACTACAACTGCCCGCTCGATAAACAGTTCTTCGCCTTCACCGGGCTCAACGCGGAGGCATTGCTCGCGGAGGCCGCCAAGGGCGGTTCCGACACGCAGATCCTGGCCTGGGTGCGCGCCCGCTGCGCGCGGCAGCCAGCCGAGATCGAGGCCTGGTCGGACTGGCTGGTGCGCAATGGCCCCGGCGGCAGCGACGGCCACCAGTGGATGGCCACCACCATCACGGCCGCGGCCCCCGACCGGGATGACATCCGGGGCTTCGCGGACCTGCTCGACCTGGACGATTACGTGAGTTTCGGCGGCCGCGGCTAAACCGCGGGTACCGCGTCCCGCCCGCGGCGGGAACGAGCCGGTCAGAGCTCCGTGTACTTGTCCGATCGACCGCGGGCGCGTTCGACGGGGTACTTGGCGGCGTTCGCGGCCATCTTGGAGGCGATCGCGGCGGAAAGGTCGATGCCGGCCATATTGGCGAATTGCAGGGCGTAGACGACCACATCGGCCAGTTCGTCCGCGATGCGCGGCTGGCGGGCGGGGTCGGCGGCGAGGCGGCGGGCCTCCTCGGGCGAGACCCAGAGGAAGGGCTCCATCAGTTCGCCGGCCTCGGCGGCGAGGGCCATACTGAGGTTCTTGGGGCTGTGGAACTGCTCCCAATCCCGCTCCCGGGCGAAGGCGAGCACGCGCGCCTTGAGGGCGGCCACGGTGGTGGAGTCATCGGTTCCGGGGGTCATCGCCGGACCGTGGCGCGGGGCGCCCCACGGTGCAATCTCGCGAAAAACTGCAGTTCCGACTTGGCACGAAGCCTGCATTGGCTTCTGTCAGAAAAT